>JAQQAK010000305.1 GCA_028527945.1 Spirochaetaceae bacterium | reverse complement strand
CTTACTAGGATTTAATTTACATGGTGGTATTGAACAATTTATTGAATTAGTAAGTCTTTTTGAAAAATTGTCTGTAATCAATATTTTATATTCACTTGTTATTAAGTGTTTATTACCGTTATACTCTGTAATGTCAGTTGTAATCTATGTAAACTTATTAAAAGATAAGGAAGGATTTGAAACAGAACAACTGGCGAATTCATTTCTGGAGGAAAAATAATGAATGAAATTAAAAAGAATTTAACAATCGGATCAGTATTTGGAGAAACATTTAATCTGTATTTTCAGAACTTTGTGCGCCTTATTATTCCATCAGCAATTTTTTCTGTAATTCTTGGGATTTTGATGCATTGGGGATATTCCCGAATGTTAAACTCAGTATCTGTGTATAATACCACAGGATCCGTTGAGTTTTTAATTGCTATGATAATATTGCTTCTACTTTTCCCAATGTTTAACTGTTATATAATAAAGGTGGTTTCAAACTGTTACTTAAAGAAAAACGATGATTCATCTGAGCTTATTCAATACAGTCTAAAAAAATTCTTTCCGCTTCTGGGACTAACCCTTCTCTTTTCACTTTTCACAAGTATAGGTTGTATTCTTCTTGTTGTACCAGGCTTAATACTTATGATTGGATGGAGTTTGAATTATGTTGCAATAGCCATTGAAGAAACTGGCCCTATGGCATCGCTAAAAAGAAGCTGGCAGCTTACAAAGGGATATAAAGGAAAACTTTTCTTAATATATCTGATTTGGGCTATTGTAATTTACGCTATATTTGCAGTAGTTCTTATTTTGGGTGGTAATAATATTGGGAGTCTGTTCACAGGACTTACAGATGTAACAGGATCTTATGATTACACAAGATTTTCTCTTTGGTTTTCAATCATTTATGCTATTACATGTACGCTATTGTATCCGCTTTATTCAGCTTTAATAACTGTTATATACTATAAAATTCTTAAGGACAAGGAAGGATTTGCCACTGAGCAGCTGGCAGACGATTTTATGTCTGAAGAAAAAAATATTAACGAATAAAACCGAGAATATTAATTGAAATCAGAAACTTTAACACTTGAGACTCCTGAAAAAATTGTTTTCACCTATAACATAGCGCAGCTTGGCACCAGAGCCGCTGCCTATGTTATAGACTGCCTGATTCAGGCGGGGATCTTTATTGTTCTTTTTTTTCTGGTTGGACTTAATCTTTTTGCTGTAAATAAAGATGATTTTGACGACAACACGCTCTACTACATGGCCGTTGTATACATCTTAATGTTTCTGTTTCAGTGGGGATACTTTCTCTTTTTTGAGGCACTCATGAATGGCCAGACTCCGGGCAAAAAGGCCTGTCACATAAGGGTGATTGATATAAAGGGCGATCACCTTGATTTTCAAAGTCTTGTAATAAGAAACCTGCTAAGGGCAGCTGACTCAATCCCCTTTCCATTTTTTAATATACTGGGAGGATTAGTCGCCATATTACAAAAGGAAAGCAGGCGGCTTGGGGATCTTGTCAGCGGAACTATTGTCGTTGAAGATAACGGATTCAACCTTAAAGAGCCCGATTTTGAGACCTGTTTATCGATGAGGCCCAATCAAATGTTTGCAAGGCCCTCGGCAAAAGAGCGCTTGAGTGAAAAGGATCTTTATATTCTTAGACGCTTTTTAAACGATAAAAACTCAATGACAGAAGAAGCTTATGAAAGAACTGCTGCGGCGATTGCCTCAAAACTAAAAGAGCGTTACAGGCTTGAGAATGTTGAAAATTTAAGTGATTTGACAATAATAGAAGAAATGTACAAGGCACATACCGATGAAAACTAAAAGCGAGCTATTTGTTGAATCAAGAAAGGAAAACTGGGCGGCTCTCAGAGAAATTCTGGTAAAGATATCGCGAAAAGGGATACGAAAACTGCCCATAGAGGACGTAACACAATTTCCTGATCTCTACAGAAGCTGCTGCCAGGATCTGGCGGAAGCCCGGATGCTGGGGCTGTCTCCTGATGTTATTGAGTATCTGAATGGAATAACAGGACAAGCTCATTCTTTTTTATATTTTGTAAAACCATTATCTCGTAAAGGAATACTCTCCTTTTTTAAATATCATCTGCCAGGCTGCCTTGTAAACAATGTACGGTATGTACTGATAGCGCTTTTGCTCTTTTGGGGAAGCGCTGTTATTTCATTTGTTGCCATAACCCATAACCCGGAACTTGTACACAGGTTTGTGTCACAGGCAGTTCTTGAACAGATGGAGGGCATGTATCATGACTCTGTTGCTACCGGCAGAACAGCCGCGGAGCAGGCACATATGTCTACCTACTATATTCAGCATAATACATCAATCGCCTTTCTCTGCTTTTCCACCGGGGTCTTTCTCGGCCTGGGTTCCATATATTTCCTGCTTTTTAATGGCATTTTTTTGGGATGCATATTTGCTTATCTGGTAAACCAGGGGCTTGGAATGAACCTTATAGAATTTGTTACAGCCCATTCCTTTCTTGAACTCAATGCCATAGCCATTGCGGGGGCCGCCGGTATTATGCTGGGGGTCTCGATTCTGAAATCATGGAAGGCCTATTCTTTTGAATGCATAAAATCAAGCCGCGACAATATTCTTCTTTTGGTGGGGGCTTCGGCAATACTTTTGTTCTGCGCGGCCATGATTGAAGGTAATATTTCTCCAAGCGCTATAGATTACCGTATAAAACTTGGAATAGCTGTTCTTACAGCCGCTTTGTCTATGCTCTATTTTATCGCCCTTCCCCTTATTCGGAGAAGACAAAAATGAAGAAGTTTTGTCTATTTATTACAAATTTTTTCTGTCCCGCTTTAGTGCTCTATGCTGATGAACAATTTGTTCAGGAGAAGCTGGATAAAGTTTTAAAAGAATTGGATAAGCAGCAAAGCTCAAACTGGGAGATGCCGGATTTTCTCACCAATTTCTTTCAATTTCTTGGGGAGTTAGGGCTATTATACCGTATACTTTTTTACCTTTTTGTTGCGGCTCTGTTAGCCTTTATTGTTTATAAAATAGTTTCACTTTTTATAAAGGATTCCAGCTTTTCTTTCAGGAAAAAGACAGAGGAGTCTCTGGATGTACAAAACTCATCAATAGTACACGATAGTTTTCTGCTCAAGGCTCAGGAATTAAGTAAGTCTGGTGATTATTCTATGGCTTTGGTTCAATTACATAATGGCAGTTGTGAGTACCTCTTTTATAAAAACCTGCTGCAAAAAGGCAGAGATTACACCAATAGAGAAATCTTTCGAAAGCTTGATAATAGCGAATCACTTTTCCCCTTTAAAGAGATTGCCCTTGAGGCTGAACTCTTTGAATTCAATGGACACAAGATTGAACAAGAGCGCTACAAAGAACTAGAAAAGATGTATAGAGAGGCCTTTTATGTTCAAAAATAAGGCTCATCCGGTTAAGATTTTATCTATAGTATCAATTTTTATGATTATCATGTTTATGGCTGTGCTCGCCTCAGGTTTTAGAGGGGTTCTTCCCGGGAGCATGCTCTTTTCCAATAAACAGGATAATGGATACTATGTCTTTCACCGTCTACTGGCAGAACTTGGATATGATGTCAAATTTGAGAAGCGCTACAAGACTCCTAAAAAGAAGCTCAGCACCATTGTTTATGCTGCCGGAAGCAAGGAAAACTTTCCATCAGAAGATTATATTGAATGGCTAAAGGCAGGAAATACCCTTGTTCTTATAGGAGAAAGCTGCTCACTCCTGCTGGAGGAGAATGCCATAGAAGACGGAGAAAACCTTCCTCTTGAAGAGGCTGGCAAAAACTCTGAAAAACTCCCAGTAGAATTGGGTATTACTGTTTCATCTTGTTTTAGTAATGAAAAGATAAAGAATCTGCATGGGCTTGAAATACTCTATAAAACCACTGAAGGGCCAGTTATTGTTAAATCGACCATAGGCTCCGGCCACGTCATTTTTATTTCTGATTCAGAACTCTTTAATAATAAAAACATGCATGAAATTAAAAACGCCCTGCTTCTGGATGGATTATTTTCTTCCCTGAAAGGGCAACCAATTTATATGAGGGAACAAAGTTCTGAGGCTGTCTATGATGTGTCTCTGATTGGAGGGCTTTTCAATGGCGCGGGTGGCTATATAATCCTTCAGCTTGTTATTCTTCTTTTATTGGGTGTTATTCTTATGGGAAAACGCTTCGCCCGGCCCGAGATACTGGAAGCAATAGAGCGGAGAAAAATGACAGAACACGTGAAGGCTGTCGGCCTGTTTTTTCAGAGGGCTAACGCTTGGCAATTGATAGAATCAATTGACGCAAACTATTTCAAGACTATTATTTGCAGGAACAAGAAGCCTTCAGATATCACTACAGAAGATTTTTTAGAGTATGGATCTGTTAAAGAAAATATTGGTGAAGACGATGTTGTTCAACGCTTTAATGAACGGCAGCTACTTAAACATAGAATAAGAGAGAGGAGAGAGTATGAATCTGGAAAAAACAGAAAATCCCGAAATTAATGATGTGGTTAATATATATAATTCTCTAAAAAAAGAACTGGCAAAGGTTATTATTGGGCAGGAGGCTGTTATAGATAATATTATAGTCTCACTTTTAGCGGGAGGACATGTTTTAATTGAGGGAATTCCCGGTCTTGGTAAATCCCTTCTGGCCAGCAGCCTCTCTCATATTGTGGGAGGAGATTATAAGCGCATTCAGTTTACGCCAGATCTTATGCCATCCGACATTATAGGAACTACGGTTTACAACTCTGAATTAAACGCCTTCTCTGTAAAAAAGGGTCCGGTTTTCTGTAATATCCTGCTTGCCGATGAGATAAACAGGGCACCTGCCAAAACCCAGTCAGCGCTCTTGCAGGCCATGCAGGAGAAATGTGTTACCTTGGACGGGACTGATTATCCCCTTGAAGATTTTTTTATCTGTATCGCGACCCAGAACCCTGTTGAGATGGAGGGAACCTACCCCCTGCCGGAGGCTCAGATGGACAGGTTCTTCATGAAAATACTCATAGAATACCCCTCACCGGAAGATGAGCGGGGTCTTCTAAAAAATTACCGTGCAGGATTCAATGCCGCGGATCTGTCTGGTTCGGGACTGAATACCATTATTCAAAAACAGGATATAGCCCGAATAAAATCGGTAATGAATACCGTTACCGTTGATGACAAGATTATCGATTACATAACAGATCTTGTTAACGCCACCAGAGATTACCCCGGAATCGATGTGGGCTCTTCGCCCAGGGGATCGGTTGACCTTTTTAAGGCATCCCGGGTCATGGCCGTTCTCGCGGGCAGAGATTTTGTCATCCCGGATGATGTAAAAGAGGTCGCGTTCCCCGTACTGCGGCACCGCATGATTTTGGAAGTGGAAGCCGAGATAGAAAGCATCAGCCCAGATGAACTTCTTGGCAACATCATTGACAAGGTTGAAGTCCCCAGATGAAATGGAGCTTTGTTCCGACCCCTAATCTCTTTAAAATCTTTCTCGCCCCCTTGCTGGTAACCCTGCTTGGGATTATTAATCCGGTCTTTCTGCGGATATCCCTATTGCTGGATTTGGGTATTATTATAATCTGTATCCAGGATCTGGCAAAAATGCTAAATGGAATTGATTATCAGATATCCCTTAAAAAAAAGGCTAATTTCCATATTGACTGCACAGAACAAATCCTGTTTCAGATAGACAATACCGGAAAAGTTGATTTAGATGCTGAGATGATGCTGGATCTTCCCCGCTTCTGGGCTCAAAAAGGCGGCCCTCTCACCGCCGCCATCCCTTCCGGAGAGAGTGTGGATATTCCTTTTATGCTGCATTCAGGCAGGAGGGGAAGGTATACTTTAGAAAAGCTAAACATAAGGTTTTTGAGCCCCGCTAAATTGTTCCGTCTTTATCGAGGGGCGGCTCTGGATGTAAAGATTGATGTTTACCCTGATATTAGTGAGCTTAAAGAATATTTTATAATGGCCAGGAACAACCGCCTTTTCGAGATGGGGATACACAAGAATCGCTACAGAGGCCGGGGCACCGAGATAGAGTCTCTGCGTGAATACTCCAAGGATGATGACTCCAGGTTGATAGACTGGAAGGCCTCAGCGAGAGCTAACAAACCAGTTTCAAGGGTTTTTCAGATGGAAAGCATGAATGATGTAGTCTTTGTTCTGGACTGCGGGCGTCTTATGACCTCAGAGGAGGGTAAGCTGTCATCACTTGATCTGGCTATTAATGCCCTTCTTGTTCTTTCTCATATTACCATCAGTATGGGCGATCGTATTCGAATCATTCCCTTTTCTGATCATATTATAGGAGACTACACAAGTGCCAGAGGAAAGAACCCTATGCAGAGTATTCTAAAATTCATCACCCCCATTCAGGCTGAGTTTGTAGAATCAAACTATCCCCTTGTTTTCGCGCACCTTCAGGCCACCATAAAAAAGAGGTCTCTCATCATTTTTGTTTCTGATATAATGGATGACATTAACTATTCCATGTTTAAAAAGAATTTTTCTCTTCTTGGTAAAAAACATTCGCTTCTTTTTATGCTTTTAAGAGATGAGCTTTTACAGCAGGAGGCCAACAGGGCATCAGAGAATTTAACGGATATTTATTCTACTACAGCAGCAAGGTCCATGGTACTTAAGAGAAACCAATCAATTATGAAACTAAAGCATTCAGGTATACGGGTAATGGATATACTGCCTAAAAATGTGACTGCCAGACTTGTTGACAAATATCTGGAACTTAAAGCCTCAAATCAGATTTAACAGTTGTTTTAAAACAAAACTCTCAATCAGCCCCTATATAAACAACTCAGGCTCCTCATTTTATAATAAAGAGCGTCTCCCCTTTTTATGCCTCACCTCGACTTGCTGCCATAACCCTATCCATAAAAGCTTCTGTATCAGCTTTGTAGGTATTATATTGTGATTCATAGTAAGGTAAATGTTCACTTTGTGTAAGTTCACAACATTCATAAGCCAATTCTGCTGTAGTATGAGACATTTGTTTGCGCTTCTTATATATATCGTCTCCTATATTAAAAATAGATTTTGCATAGTCTATTTGCCCTGCTTCAGCAATCTGAATACTTGTTTTAAAAATCCTTTCAACAAATGTTAAACCAATAGAATTCTGGACTTTTTCAATATCTTCTGTCAAATACATATGGCTGTCCTTGGCTTTTATTAGACTCGTTTCATACTCACCAAGCAAACTGTACACCCGCATCAAACTCAGTGCCATATACATTTTTTCGCTTACACTTAGATTTTCTTTATAAGCAGCTTCGCCATATATAATTGCTTTTTCGTATAGTTCTGCACGCACAGCCCTGTCATATAACGCTTTACAATCATTTTCCTTTTTTTCTATTTCAGAAAATAAAGTCTGACAGGCTTGTTCGTCTTCAAGATCCAGTGCTTCTTCAAACAGATCCTCTACACTTAAAAGACTTCTGTCATCTGAATAATCGTCTTCTAATGACTTTAGTAAATTTTCAATTTCCTCTTCTGTCAAATCTTCGTATGCATCTTTTTCTTCAAAAAAGATGGGATTGCTATCCCCTAATTCAAACTGGGAAACATAATCCCAAGTCTTTTGAACACCTGCAGTAAAAGCAAAGAGCTCTTCGTAACCACATGCTGTGTCAAAGTTTGCATACTTCGCACGTTCAAATAGAAACGCATTTTCCGTATTTCTATACCGCGCCAGCAAAAAAGATAATATGTTTAATGTCTCATTGTAACCCTGATAAGGGTCAATAGACTTCCACTGCACTTCTTGCTCAAGTGCATACCGAATGAGACTTTGATCCTCTTTTTTACGGTCATATTGAAGAGCTTTGGCAAGAGCCAATCGCAAAGTTTCATTTTTTCCTTTGTCACATTGAAAAAGCTCCCATAAAGACTTATCTCTTCTTATTTTTTGAAGTTGAATTCTAACTTCATAGGGTTTCATTTCATATTCCTTTCACTACGGTGAGTATTTGGACGCTTCCAAATGATAGAAAAACTTATAATCCCTGTCAACTGATTTTCAAAAATGTGCAGCCAGCTATTTTCAAACATTTTGTATAAAACAATCCTGCTTTTTTACCTCGGAATACCCATACCTGCTGGTGCTTCCCCCACTTTATCCAAGTGTTTAAGGATCAGGGTAATTGGTATATCATTAAGAAATTTTTACAGACACATTCTTGTTTAGGGGAATTCTCCTCATCATAGCGCAGTTGCCTTTTGTCATTATGGATAAGGAAGCGATGCCTTGCACAAAATCTCCTTCTTCAAGGGGGTATTTTTTTGCTATAGTGAATGATTATACTTTAGCTGAAATTTAAGTACTTAAAATATACAAACTTAAAGATTTTTTGTTATAATCAACAAAAATAAAAGAAGGTAAAATAAATTGTATAATCAGAATCCTGAGCAGATTGCACGCGACAAAATAGATCAAATGCTTATTAATTCAGGCTGGGTGGTTCAGTCCAAAAATGATAAAGATTTGACAGCCAATAAGGGTGTGGCTATCAGGGAATATCAGACCGATGTAGGGCCTGCTGATTATGCACTCTTTGTTAATAAAAAACCGGTCGGAATTATAGAGGCCAAGCGCGAGGATGAGGGCTTTCATTTAATCTCTGTTGAAGAGCAGTCCGGTGAATATGCCGCGTCAAAATTAAAATACTTAAATAACGCTCCCCTCCCTTTTATATACGAAAGCACCGGAACGCTAACCCGTTTTACCGATAAACGCGACCCCAAACCCAGAAGCCGCACGGTTTTCAGCTTTCACAGGCCGGAAACTATTGAAAAGTGGCTTAAACAGAATATAAGCCTCCGAAGCCGCCTGCTATATTTACCACAGCTGGATTCTACAGGCTTGCGTCCGGCCCAGATTGTGGCCATCGAAAAACTGGAAGATTCTTTTAAAAATAACCGCCCAAGGTCTCTTATACAGATGGCAACAGGCGCCGGAAAAACATTTACCGCTGCAACCTTCATATACCGCCTGCTGAAATTTGCCGGAGCAAACCGCGTTTTGTTTTTAGTTGATACCAAAAACCTTGGCGAGCAGGCAGAACAGGAGTTCCTTACCTTTCAGCCAACCGACGACAATCGCAAGTTTACAGAGCTTTATAATGTGCAAAGATTGTCATCCAGCTATATTGCCGCAGACAGCCAAGTGTGCATATCAACCATCCAGCGGCTCTACTCTATTTTAAAGGGAGAAGAGCTGGATGAAAGCGCCGAAGAAGACAGCCCCGAAAGTAACACATGGCTACAACAACAGGCTAATAAAAAGAAGGCCGTTCCGGTTGAATATACAGAGAGAGTTCCCATAGAGCAGTTTGATTTTATTGTTATTGATGAATGTCACCGCTCTATCTATAACCTGTAGAAGCAGGTGCTGGATTACTTTGACGCATTTTTAATCGGTCTGACCGCCACACCGGATAAACGTACCTTCGGCTTTTTTAACGAGAATGTTGTCAGCCAGTACACCTATGAAGAATCGATAATCGACGGGGTAAATGTTCCTTACAACGTATACACCATTGAAACAAAAATTTCTCAAAATGGAGATACTATAAAAGCCGGTTGGTATGTTGACCGCCGCGACAAGCTGACGCGCAAAAAGAGGTGGCAGCAGGAAGATGAGGATACCGAATACCTTAAAAACGACCTTGATAAAAAGGTTGTTAACCCAAGCCAGATTCGAAACATTATCCGCGAGTTTAAACGAGCCTTACAGGCCGAAATCTTTCCAAACCGAATTGATGAACATGGTAATTACGAGGTTCCCAAAACCCTCATCTTTGCAAAAACCGACAGTCATGCCGACGACATTATAGATATTGTGCGCAAAGAGTTTAACGAGGGCAATGACTTTTGTAAAAAGGTGACCTATAAAATAGATGAAGCCCCCAAATCGCTTTTAAACCGTTTTCGTAATTCCTATTATCCACGTATTGCCGTAACAGTGGATATGATTGCCACCGGTACCGACGTAAAACCCCTTGAGGTTTTGCTTTTTATGCGCGATGTAAAAAGCATTAACTACTTTGAGCAGATGAAGGGGCGAGGTTCAAGGATAATTGACAAGGACAAGTTTCAAACCAACAACACAATGGTAAAGGGCGCTCAGAAAACACACTTTGTTATAGTGGATGCCATTGGAGCAACCAAGTCTAAAAAGACCGACAGCCGCCCGCTTGAGCGAAAGCCATCAGTACCGCTGAAAGACCTTCTGGGCGCTGTTACTATGGGAGTTGAAGAAGAGGATTTGTTTCTGTCTCTGGCCAACCGCCTTATTATGCTTGAAAAGCAGATTACTGAAAAGGAAAAAGAAACGCTTCTGCAATATTCCAAAGGCAAAAACCTCAAACAGATTACCAAAGAGCTGATTAAGGCCTTTGACCCTGATGAAATAGAGCAAAGGGCCGAACATATTATTACGGCTATTCCGAAAGCGGAACAGACTCCGCAAAGGATTGAAGAGGCCAAAAAAGAGGCGCAAAGCTCATTAATTGCGGAAGCCTCCAGCACCTTTAACGGCCAGCTGAATAACTATCTGGAAAACGTTAGAAAGATACATGAGCAGATTATAGACAGCGTTAATATTGATACAGTAACAAGGTCTGAATGGGACAGCTTTACAACTGAGAAGGCAGAGGAAACCATAGCAGATTTTAAAGCGTACATAGAGCAGCATAAAGATGAAATACAGGCTTTGAGCATTTTTTATAATCAGCCCTACAACAGGCGGAACATTACCTTCAAAATGATAAAAGAGGTAATGGAAAAGCTAAAAATAGAAAAACCTCTTCTGGCGCCGGATTATGTTTGGGAAGCCTTTGCAGCAATTGAGAATGTAAAGAGCGAACAGCCCAAAAATGAGCTAACAGCTCTGGTATCGTTAATCCGCCGGGTCTGCGGTATTGACGCAGAACTTAAGCCCTTTGATAAAACCATAAACGAAAATTTTCAACGGTGGATATTTAAGCAGAATGAGGGGCAGCACAACCGCTTTAGCAAGGAGCAAATGGACTGGCTGCGGATGATTAAAGACCACGTTATAAGCAGCTATCATATTGAGATAGACGATCTTGACTACACCCCTTTTGACGCACAGGGCGGCCGGGGAAAGATGTACCAGTTGTTCGGCAGCGACATGAACACAATTATAAATGAACTGAATGAGGTACTGGCATCGTGAGGGAAGACTGGGTAGAGGTTGAACTGGGGGAAGTTTGCGAAATTGTTAGTGGTAAAAATCAAAAACAAGTAGAAAATCCAGATGGTAAATACCCGATTTATGGTAGTGGTGGCATTTTTGGTTATGCAGATGAATATTTATGTGAGCCTGGCACAACTATAATTGGAAGAAAAGGGACGATAAATTCTCCTATATACGTAAGTGAACGCTTCTGGAACGTTGATACAGCATTCGGTATTTCACCAAAATGTTTTTTAGATTCTATGTTCAATTTCTATTTTTGCATGGGTTTTAATTTTAAAAAACTAGATAAAAGTACAACAATACCAAGCCTTGCAAAAAGGGATATATTAAAAATTAATTATTCATTCCCCCCCCTTCCCATTCAACGGGCCATAGTAGCCAAAATAGAAGGCCTGTTTTCCGATCTGGACAACGGCATTGCCGACCTTAAAAAAGCCCAGGAGCAGCTAAAGATTTACCGCCAGGCCGTACTGAAAAAAGCCTTTGAGGGAGAACTCACCAAAGAATGGAGAGAAAAACAGACAAACCTTCCAGAAAAATGGGAATGGGTGAAAAGTGGTGATTTATTTTCTTTCGTAACAAGTGGTTCAAGAGGTTGGTCAAAATATTACTCAGATGAGGGCTCCTTGTTTATCAGAGTAACAAATTTAAATTTTAACACATTAGATCTGGATTTACGACCTTCCAAAAATCAATATGTGAAACTCCCATACAATAAAACTGAGGGATTAAGGACAAAAGTTTATGAAGGAGATTTTCTTTTTTCAATAACTGGATATTTAGGAATGTTTGCAATAGCTCCAAAATTAGAGGATGCGTATGTAAATCAGCATGTTTCCCTTTGCAGGCCAAAAGATGGATTTGATAAAAAATATTTTGGATATTGGATTGTTTCAGAATCTGGAGGAATTAAACATTTTAATCTAAAAAACAAAGGGGCAGTAAAAGCAGGATTAAATCTTGATGATTTGAAAACAATCCCAGTTCCTCTTCCTTCATCCATCCAGGAACAACACCAAATAGTCCGTGAAATCGAATCACGCCTTTCCGTCTGCGACAAGGTTGAACAGAATATTACCAAGGCATTGGACAAGGCGGAAGCCCTTAGGCAGAGCATCTTAAAAAAGGCCTTTGAAGGTGAACTTCTTACCAAAGCCGAAATTGCCCGCTGCAAACAGGAAGCCGATTACGAACCGGCCAGCGTACTTCTGGAAAGAATACAGAAAGAGAAGACCTGTGCAAAATAAGATAGAAACAATCTCTAAGGAAACAAACTATGTCAGGTAGCATTGAAATTTACAAAACACCAGACGAAAAAACTGAAATAACCGTACAGGTTAACGAGGACACCGTCTGGCTAACACAGGCACAGATGATAGAGCTTTTTGATTCAAGCAAAGCTAATATTAGTGAACATATTAAGCATATCTACGCCGATGGCGAACTTGAACCCGAGTCAACTGTTCGGAAATTCCGAACAGTTCAAACTGAAGGATCCCGTCAGGTTGCCCGTGATAGAGACCACTACAATCTCGACATGATTATCTCTGTCGGATACCGGGTTAATTCCAAACGTGGCGTTCAGTTCCGCCAGTGGGCTACCGCCCGCTTAAAAGACTACCTTGTTCAGGGTTATGCCATAAACGAGCAGCGGCTTAAACAGAAAAATCAGGAAGTCGAACACCTTAAAACAGGCATTCGCATTATCAGCCGGGCAATAGAGTGTGCCGCTGATGAGCAAAACAAGGAAGTTTTCAGTCTTTTTTCCAAGGGTCTGGCCTTACTCGATGATTATGATCACGAAGAGCTTGATAACAAGGGAAGCTCCCGGAAAGAAACCCTTTTTCCATCCTATAACGATTACATGAACCTTATAACCAATATGTACAGCGATTTTAAATCGGATGTTTTTGCAAAACCCAAAGATGACAGCTTTAAAAGCTCCATCGAACAAATACGGCAATCCTTCGCAGGGCAGGAACTCTATCCTACCATAGAAGAAAAAGCCGCTAATCTGCTTTATTTTGTTACCAAAAATCATTCTTTTGTTGACGGTAACAAACGCATTGCCGCAGCCTGCTTTTTATTCTTTCTGCAAAAAAATAACGCCCTCTTAAAATCCGGCGGAGAGCCGCTCTTTGACAACAGCACACTGGCGTCTTTAACCCTGCTCATTGCGGCAAGCAAACCGGAAGAAGCAGAAACCGTAAAAAAACTCATAATCAGCATCTTAAACAGGAACAAATAGCATGACAGACTCAACCATCATTTCCAAAATATGGAACCTTGCCAATGTACTCCGCGACGACGGGGTCAGCTACGGCGATTACCTTGAACAGATAACCTATCTGCTGTTTCTAAAAATGGCGGATGAATTAAATAAACCGCCCTACAGCAAGGGGCTGCACTTTCCTCGCTTAAAAGATGTGGAAGGTAATGAAACCGAAAACGGTGAAACCTGCGACTGGGAAACACTTTCCGCAAAACGCGGAGCCGAGCTTGAATTATTTTATTCCCAGCTTCTGCGAAGTTTAAGCACCGAAAAGGGAATGCTGGGGCAAATCTTTACCAAGAGCCAGAATAAAATACAGGATCCGGCCAAGCTCTCGCGCGTTATAAACATGATAGACAATGAAGAATGGTCAATGATGGGCGCCGATGTTAAGGGTAAAATCTACGAAGGTCTTTTGGAAAAAAATGCAGAAGACACAAAATCAGGAGCCGGTCAGTATTTTACACCCCGTGCCCTGATAAAAACCATGGTAGCCTGCGTTCAGCCAAAGCCCCTTAAAACTATTGCAGATCCGGCCTGTGGAACCGGAGGGTTCTTTCTGTCAGCCTACGACTGGATTGCCGAAAACAACCAGCTTGACCGCGAAGAGAAGGAGTTTCTAAAAAGTTCAACCTTTCACGGTAACGAGATTGTTGCAAACACCCGCCGCCTCTGTCTTATGAATATGTATCTGCACAATATTGGCGAAATAGATGGAGAAAGTTTTATCTCATCCAATGACGCTTTAATTGCAGACGACGGCAGCCGTTACGATTACGTTCTGGCCAATCCGCCCTTTGGTAAAAAAAGCAGCATGACCATTACAAATGATCAGGGAGAAGCCCAGAAAGAGGATTTAAGCTACAACCGACAGGACTTCTGGGAAACCACATCCAACAAGCAGTTAAACTTTCTTCAGCACATAAAAACGCTCTTAAAAGTAACAGGCGAAGCCGCCGTTGTTCTGCCCGATAACGTCCTATTTGAAGGCGGCGTCGGAGAAGAAGTGCGTAAACAGCTGATGCTTACAACAGATCTTCATACCATATTGCGGCTGCCAACCGGAATTTTCTACGCTAATGGAGTGAAAGCAAACGTTCTGTTTTTTGATAACAAACCGGCCAGCAAGGAAGCTCATACTACAGAGGTCTGGATATATGACTACCGTACAAACATACATCACACTCTGAAAAAAAAGCCGCTTACAAAAGCCGACCTTAAAGATTTTGTAAAATGCTATAATCCGGAAAATCGGCATAAAAGATCTGAAAGCTGGAGCGCAGAAAATCCCGAAGGCCGCTGGCGGAAGTTTACCTATAAAGAAATACTGGCCCGCGATAAAACCAACCTTGATATCTTCTGGCTCAAAGACAAAAGCCTTACAGATTTAGACAACCTGCCAGACCCGGATGTTCTGGCTGGAGAAATTATCGAAAACCTTGAATCGGGCTTAGCCAGCTTTAAAGAGATTATGGAAACGATAAACATGGCAGAAAAGCAATGAGTTTCTTAAAAAAATCGCTGTCGGGTTTAAAGAAAGCTTCAAAATAACTTCAGGAGAGAATAACAAAGTAGAAATTCTTAAAACAGTTCTCAGGGGCAATGAAAGATGTGAACTTAAAGTAATGTACTAAATTTTATAAAAAAGCAATAATGGTTAAAACCTCGGCGGAACAATTCTATATAATCAGCATCGACAAGGGAAATATGAATGAAAGAGATCTTAAAGACAATAGAAACAATTGATTATATAGAAGAAAACATAACAGAGAGGCTTGAATTAGGCAAGATATCCAGGGCAGTTAATCTGTCACCATTCTACCTTCACCGCACATTCTCTAAAACTACCGGAACAACTATTAACAGTTACCTGAGGCGGAGGCAGCTTACAGAGGCAGCAAGGATGCTTTCGTTTTCCGACAGGCCTATTATGGACATTGCACTTTTAACGGGCTACGAGACTCAGCAATCTTTCAGCAGGATATTCAAATCCATGTACAAGCATACTCCAAACTCCTTCCGGAAAAGGAGGATATTCTATCCGCTGCAGCAGCGGTTTGATTTCAGCGCCCCCACAGGAGTTCTAAATACACAAAACAGCAATACTTCCTTTAAACTTAAACCTGCTCAAAAAGAAGACATCCCCAAATGGATGGAGCTTACAAGGCTTGTTGTAGACGGATTTCCATTTCTGGATGAAGAAGAGCACATACAAACAGTCAAAAAATATATTGAAAAAAATCAGGCTTTGATTGTAAAAGACAAAAACACTATTGCCGGCGGCATCCTCTTTTCATATGCTTCTGGAAGCATAGACTTCTTTGCAATACATCCCCTCTACAAAAAAAGCGGACTCTTTAACCTTGTTTTAAGCAAGCTGCTGTATGAAGTCTTTGATAAAAAAGAAAGCGTCAGCATTACCACTTACAGGGACGGAGACAAGGCAGACAACGGTTATAGAAAGGCACTTAAAAACTTCGGCTTTATCGAGTCTGAATTACTGACCGAGTTCGGATACCCAACCCAAAAATTAACATTCTATAAAAACGCTTAACAGGAGATCTGTCTTGAAAAATAATAATCCTCTTTCTAAAAATTTCACAGCGGGGGAGCTTTTAAAATTTGCCTTTCCAACCCTCTTTATGATGGTATTTTCGGGCCTCTATACAATAGTTGATACAATCTTTATATCACGCCTTGTAAATACCATAGCACTCTCTTCGCTAAACATTGTAACCCCGATAATAAACCTGCTGGTTGGCCTGGGAGCAATGATAGCAACCGGTGGCAGCGCTATTGTCGCCCGCAAGCAGGGCGAAGGAAAGGAGTTTGAAGCAAGGCGAGATTTTTCCCTGATTAGCCTGACCGCACTGAGCCTTGGGTTAATCATTTCCATAGCAGGACTATCATTGCTTGAACCCATCATATACGGGCTTGGAGCCGATGATGAGATTGCCTTTTACGCGAAGGACTACCTTTCCCTTCTTCTGCTATTCGCGCCGGCGAGCATTCTACAGGTTATCTTTTCCGTCTTTTTTGTCACAGCAGGAAGGCCCAGACTCGGCTTCATACTGACACTCTGCGCGGGTTTAACAAACGCTATTTTTGATTATGTCTTTATGGGGCCGCTGCAGATGGGTATTCACGGAGCAGCCCTTGCCACCGGCATGGGATACATGGTTCAGACCCTTGGGGGAATAATCTTCTTTGCGAGCAATAAGAGCGGCGCCCTGCATTATGTAATGCCGCGGTTTAATTTCAGGGTGATATCAGAAAGCTTCTCCAATGGGTTATCTGAAATGGTAGGACACCTGTCATCAGCTGTTACAACCTTTCTTTTTAACATAAGCATGATGAAGCTCCTTGGCTCGGACGGCGTCGCTGCAATAACTATAATAATCTATTCGCAATTTCTGCTTTCCACATTCTGCATAGGCTTCTCCATGGGAGTCGCGCCCGTGTTCAGCTATAATTACGGGAGTCAAAATCATGAACAAATGAAGAGGCTGTTCAGAATATGCGTTACATTCATTTTAAGTATATCAGCAATTGTATTTGCCTCAGCAATGCTTGGGGGGCCCTGGCTCTGCGGTATTTTTGCACAAAAGGGATCAGGAGTCTATAAAATAGCAAGAGCGGGCTTTATGATAGTTCCATTCGCCTTTTTGTTCAGCGGGCTGAATATATTCTCATCATCTCTCTTTACTGCCCTTTCAAACGGAAGGCTGTCAGCGATTATCTCATTTACACGAAGCCTTGGCCTGCTATCCGCGGGGATACTATTACTGCCCCTTCTTCTTGGAATACGCGGCCTTTGGCTTGCCATTCCCCTTGCTGAATGCGGAACCTTTTTAATAGCCATGTGCTTTATATGGAAAAAGAAGATGGTGTATGGTTATTTATAAAGAGCCTCCTCAAATAAGTATTTTTTGCGCAGAAAGAATTCCATCTATCTACGTAGAATCACGTATCGTTGCTCCCCGGTCTTTTGATTATTCTTGGCTTGAAAAACAGATTCAAGGAGGATCAGGTGAAAGTACTGGTTGTATCGGGAAGTCCCCGGAAAAACGGAAACACCATGAGCATGGTCAAGATTGTAGAAAATAATATGAAAAAAATTGATGAAAGCGTAGACTTTGAATATCTACATTTAATTGACAAGGATCTTCGCTATTGCAGAGGCTGTACAATATGCCTTCGCAAGGGAGGACATAATTGCCCGTTGAAAGACGACGCGCCCTCAATTCTGAAGGCAATGAATGAGGCCGACGGCATAATATTTGCTTCTCCAGGATATGCGGCTATGGTATCAGGCTTGTTCAAAAACTTTATTGACAGATTTATGTATCTGGATCATATTCCAGAGCTTATAGCAAAACCCGCCATGATAATGTCGACATCGGGGGGCGACGGGGTAATGGGTGCGCCTAAATATATGGCCAAAATGTCTTTTTATTGGTGGGCCTGTAATATTACGGATATTATTGGTATTGGGCATGCCTTCTATGTAATTAATGATAAAAAACGCCTCAAAATAGAAAGACAACTATTAAGGGCCTCGGATAAATTCTATGACGCGGTACGCCTGCAGCCAAAACCACGTCCAAGCTTTATTCAGTACATGTATTTTATGTTTAACAAAACAGAATTAGAGGTATCATCTACCGGAATGCCATTTCGGACAAAGGTCTGGGAAGAAAATGGCTGGATGAAGATGGATTACTATTACAAAACCCGTGTTAATCCACTGTTCAAAATTATTGGATTTATAGCCTTTGGAGGAATGAAGCTGGTTTACCATAACCTTCTGGGAAAAGACGCTGATACGAGGCTTGCCAAGTATGTTCTGGAAAATTGAAAAGAGAATGACAAACTGGTAAAATTATAACGATGTCTATTTTATTCTTCTGGACAACTATGTTTGTCATGCTGCTGTGTGTCGGAGGACTCACAGCGGCTATAGTCCTAAACTCTCTGATTAAGTTGATCTTCTGGATGAGAGAATTTCTTACAATCCTTACAGGAGCTGTACTGCTTATGTTAGTTCAACTCTCAGTCTATCAGCCATATAGCTTTCCAGCTATGACCGTAGAGAACAGCTTTTATACTCTTGTACAGATCAGCGGAATACTGATGGCCTGGGGTTACCTTCCATTAATTGGTATATGGAAAGATTCGCCCTCCCCCATCCAGAAATACGTTCCGGCATCAATATGGAGCACTTTTATACTGGCCTCAATAATATTAAAATGGAAAGGTTATTATTTTCCAGTCTTTGCCTACATGCCTGCATCCAGTGTGCTAATTCCTTCCATTATATTCATAATCAAAATAAAAGAATTAAGGCGTAAAGAGTTTGGAAGCTTTCTGGTACTTTTTGCGGCCATGTCTATAGCTGGTTACGCCTTTGAATTCATAGAATATTTTATCCGAATGAGTAGCCATCCAGTGATAAGCTCTCTACCTTCAGGCTTCTTCTCATTTTCAGGATTCAGTCTTGTGCTCGCGTTGACATCACTGTTCTTTTGCGTCAGGATTATTAAAGCGGTAAAGGGACAATTAAGCGGAAATGCTCCAACAGAGAATCAGATAAGATCCTTTTGCGCTACAAACGAACTTACAAAGAGAGAAAGCCAGATTGTCAGAAAACTACTTCTTCGTTATACCCATAAAGAGATTGCTGAACAGCTTGAAATATCACCAAGAACCGTAGAGAGACACGTCTACAATATCTATCAGAAAACCGGGCTTTCAAGCCGCTTTGAACTGTATGATCTTATTCGAGTTGAAGTTGGGGAGGATTAAGAAGGTAAATGGAACCAAAATCTTTTGAAATTCTTGACGGGGGAAATATGAATAAACCGCTAAAAAAGGGCAATTTAATTTACAAGGATATTACCATAGCCTCTGAAACTATACACCAACTGTTATGCCATGTACGAAAGAAGGGAATCTTATGGGTATCTGAATCAATAGGTATTCAGGACGGCAAGCATGTATTTTCTTTTATAAACGGTGAAGTTCCTGATTACAGCCCCCAATGGTTATGGAACAAAAAGCTTCTGTTTGACATTGCTCTCAGATTAAGACAGTGGCATGACGCAACAATGGACTTTGAGCCTTCAAATGCCAAGTGGCTTCTTAAAAATGATGAACCAAATGAGGTAATCTGTCATTCAGACTTTGCGCCCTATAATTGTGTTTTTGAAAACCTTCAATTTAAGGGCTTGATAGATTTTGATGTATGTGCCCCAGGCTCCAGATTATGGGATATAGCATATACAGCCTACACCTTTATTCCTTTGCGGCCTGACAATTATGACATGGACAAACTAAATGATTTTCTTAAGGCTTATAGCCTGGGAGAACAGAAATATCTTTACTCTCTTTCAATTGTTATACCCAAAATAAGCAAACGTTTAATAGCTCTTTCAAACTGGAGCCGTAAATATGCTCTGAAAAACTCAAATAACGAAATGCTCAAACACGCGGAGATGTACCAATCACACGCAAAATGGGCATTAAGCCTTCTGTAGGAATGTAAAAAATCTTTCTCAGCAACAACATGTTCTTATTTCAGTAATTTTTTAATCCATAGAGTTTTTTTCAAAACTTAGAGACTTTAGTCTCAGAGTTTCTGAAAAAGCTACCTTAATGTAAATAAAGAAAATTTCACAACTTGTTATGCTATATATAATTATCTAGTGTTGTCAGATTTTCTTCAAAGCCTCTGTTTATAAAATATAAATAGAATGCCCCATCTCTATAAGAATAAGGAAACTTATCAAGTCAGAGATGAGACCTCAATGGTTAAGCCGTTCTACCAGGACCAGATATCATCATAGTCTGTACCAGTATAAGTAGAGCCATCATAGTAATAACCACCCACAAGCCAGATTTTATCGTTATATACTACGGTCCCCATGAGAGAGCGTGCTGCCCAATCATTTGAAGAAGAAAACTCTGTCCAGTTTTCACCATCTGAACTATACCAAATATCATTAGCATATGACTCATTTTCTGTATAGCCGCCTAAAATCCACATTTTGTCATCGTATACCACAACACCGAATGAAGATCTTGCACTCCATCCAGGAGAACTGGTTACTTCCGTCCAGTCTTCACCATTTGAGCTGTACCAAATATCATTAAGATATGAACTTGAACTTCCATCATACCCGCCGAGAACCCACATTTTATCATCAAAGACAACAACCCCCTGACAGATTATTTTACCCCATGAGGCGGAGTCAGTTACCTGAGTCCAGGTTTTACCATCTGAGCTTGACCATACATCACTGTAATAATCACTTACTTGGTAGGCTGAAAAATATCTTCCTCCAAGAATCCACATCTTATCTTTGTAAACAAGAAGTCCCATATTTGATCGTCCGTCCCAAATGTCTCCAGAGGTCTCAACCTGAGCCCAATTGGCTCCATCTGAACTTGAATATATAGTGTCATAGTTCGTATAACTCTTGTCATTACCTAGAAGTAAATACCCGCCCATATTCCATAGCTTTTCGTTAAAAACTATATTTCTCGATCCATACTCATAAGTATTTGAAGTTGTCTTAGATTCCCAAGTTTTTCCATCACTACTGGAGTAAACCCCAGAATCGGAGACTGAACATAACTCATTGTTAAAGACAACAGTATCGGAGTCTGTTGAAAGAGTCCAATCAAGAGATGACGTTACTTCTGTCCAGGCCCTGCTTGTACCAGTTCCATTCAGTGTGACAGTAAAGGTAGAATTATCGGAATCGTTATTGCTAATGGTAAGAGTAGCATTTTTTTCTCCTGTCGAGAGACCATCAAATGCGATTTTAAAACTGCTACTGGCTCCAGCCGCAATAGAAGAATCAGGTTCTGATATCAGGTTAAAATTGTCAGAATCGTCTCCACTCAAGGCAACATTGGTAATTGTCAGCTCCGAATCCCCTTCATTTTTTATAGTTGCGGTAACTTCTTCTGTGGTGAATATTTTGCTATCTGTAAAAGTATAACTTCCTCCATTTTCTATAGAGGAATCAATAGAAAATGATAAGATAGAAGTCTCTGTATAAGTCTCTGCATCCATACTCGTAGGGTCATCACACCCCCACAAATAAATAAGAATAACAGCACTTAAAAGAATTAGTATTTTTTTCATTGTGCTCTCCTATTTTTTTCACAATTAATGGTGTTTATTAAAATTAAGAATGGATCATTCCGATATATTCTTAATTTTAACGTACGATGATAAAGCAACAGAAAAATAATTTCATTAACAAATGTTAATAAAAAATAATTTTTGTAGGAATAATGTATTTTTTACTTTTAATTGTTTATTCATTAAACTCTTCACTAAGGCATGCATATATTTTCATTTTTAGACTATAATTATTTCGATTACAGCTCTTTATACTCAGAAGCGTCACACTAAAGCAGAAATATTTGTATATAAAATGGGTATTAAGTCTGCCAGGGATTTAGTTCAAAATTAATACAAAAGGCAATTCAATGGGCAGAAGAGAAAAACTATAGCCAATCAGTTTCTATTATACAATAATATTAATATGGTGGTAATTATTCAGAAACCTATACAAAAATACCCGGTCGCAAAGCAAACCGGGTATTCTTTCAGTTAAGAATCCTTAGCAAATATCAATACGAATCGGCCAAATTAGCCAGGTAGGGATAGCCGTTATTGATACTGTCGGCCAACTCCCAAATATCGTCGCTGCCGTTTGTCGTTTCATCGGCAAAGTCCCAGCCCTCATCGGTAAAGGTAGATTCTGTTTTCATACTATCTGTGGTTAATGCTGTAATGGAAAGGCTGCTGGTGGAGGTACCGCTTCCAACATAGCCTGATTGGTTTGAAGTATCAGAATTATAGAAGCTGTTCGACACCGTTGAACTAGAAACAGACCCCAAAAAGCTGCCAGTGTAAGTAGATGTTTCCTCAGACGACTCATCACTGACTGCGCCTGTGCAATAGCAGTTGGAAATGTTTCCTTCATTATCACGTCCCACAAAACCGCCGATAAACTGTACATTTCCACTGACAGCCCCTGTGGCATAACAATTCGAAATACTGTCTTTATTATGCCCTACAAGGCCGCCGATGGAACTGCCCCCATCGACAGAGCCAGTGGCATAACATTCGGAGATCTCTCCACCTGCAATATACCCAATCAAGCCGCCTATTTTTTCTCCATCGCCACTGACAGAGCCTGTTGCATAACAATTGGATATAATTCCGGACGTAGTATATGCATATCCCATCAAGCCACCAACTTGGTCATATCCAGAAACATCTCCGGTGGCATAGCAATCGGAGAGTGCTCCACCAGACCCAATCAAGCCGCCTATACTACTGCTATCAGAAGCGGTTCCGCTAACAGTAACCGCGGCATAGCAGCCTGACACGGTTCCAAGATTGCTGCCGATCAGTCCTCCTATACTACTAGCAGCCCCTGAAACAGAACCTGCAGCATAGCAATTCGATATAGTGGCACCGCTATTATACCCTACCAAGGAACCAGAACTCTTACCTCCGGTAATATTAACACTTTTAAGGCTCAAATCCTGTATAACCGAGTCAGGACCTGCATATCCAAAAAGTCCCTGATAATCGTCTGTACTTGAAATATAAAGATTAGAGACAACATGGCCGTTACCAAAAAATCGTCCAATAAAATTACTCTCGTCATCCCCTAATGGGCTCCAACCAGAGCTGTAGGATGAACCAAGATCGATGTCCTCCAAGAGGATGTAATAACCATCAAGATCATTACGAACATTATTAAGCTCATCTGCCGTCGTAATAAGTACGGCAGTGGCGTCAGCATCCCACGATGCCATGGTCTCCAATGTAAGACTTATTCCATCCGAGATGTTGCCCGTTGTGTCCGCCGACTGGAAGGTAATAGTATATTCCGTGGAAGATTCAAGATTGCTTAACGTGTATGTCGCTGTTCCGCTTTCCACCGTTACACTGGTATCGCTATAGCTGATTTTGACGTGATCAAAATCCGATTCTGAAGGATCTGTCCAACTAAAAACTATACTACTCTTTGTTACAGAAACCCCACCGATAGATACATTAGACGGAGCGGTTGTGTCTGTACCGCCTGTATCATCAGTACCGCCTGTATCATCAGAACCGCTTGTATCACCAGAACCGCTTGTATCACCAGTTCCTACATCCTCACACGAAATCGCTAAAAAAGCGAACAGGACAACAAAAAGACCCACTAAAGCAAATCTTCCCTTTTTCTTTACTAAACCGTATTTCATAATTATTTTCTACTCCTTGAAAATACTTTTTATGAGTTCAAAAAGGAACTCATACTCTCAAAGTCAACTTTTTTTAACTATTGCATTTTTTATTTATCCGGTTGTATTATATATTATTATTTATCTGTACAGTTGTACAATATATTTAAATAAAAAAATTATTATTTTTTAAATGTTATTATTTTGAAGTTAATTGATACTGTAATTAAAAATTTTTATACAAGAGGCTCTTTAAAACCCAACCTGGGTTTTGAAAGAGGCTCACAAACCTAAAAAAGTTTTTTGCTTTGAATGCAAGCCTCCAATAGACTATAGTAAAGAGGCGGGCAGCGTCCTAACTTATTGTTGACAAGGGAACGCATCAGTAGCTTATTGCCAATGAAGCAATCTACAGCAATTTTGTAACTATTCTCAGCGCAGCTGAAAACTGGAATATACAGAAAACAGTTTAGAGATGCACCTATTGACAAACAATAATAAAAATGTTTTTGTTTTGCACAAAACTATTCTGGCCTTATAAAAGGAGAATTCCATGAAGAAAAAAAAATGGATCATCATAATTATAATTGCAGCTTTGTTATTGGTTCCGATTATAGGATTTATATTCAGTGGAATGCCCGTTGAGCTTATACTTCATAGTATTCGATATAAAGCAGATTACAATAAAGATGAGCTGGGTACAGTTTATAAAGACCTTGTTTACAAAACGATTGACACAAAAACAATGAAGCTGGATATTTATATGCCACGTGGCATGAACAAACTGAAGACACCGGTAACTGTATTCATCCATGGCGGAGCATGGCTACTCGGAAGTAAAGAGGATATTCTTTCACTCAAAGACACCTACAACATGATGGAGATGCTCAGAAATCAAGGATACGCAGTAGTGAGTATAGATTACCGTTTACTTGATGAGCAAAACAATTTTCCTGACAATATTGAAGATTGTAAAGATGCTATCAGGTGGATAAGAAAAAATGCAAACAACTACGATTTAGATCCTGAAAATATAGGAGTATGGGGATCTTCAGCAGGAGGGCATCTGTCGCTTATGGTTGGATTAACAGACGATAATACTTTCAGGGGCGACGCTGAATTATCCCAATATTCATCCAGAGTTAATTATGTCGTCGATCATTACGGTCCGACAGACCTCTCGGAACATCTCGGGTTAAACCATAAAAAGCATATGACTAAAATTAAAGAAAAAATTAGAGACGTTGCTTTTGATGTAAAACCAACAGAATACGAAAACTTCAAGGCAAAGTGCATAGAAAACAGCCCAACAACCTCTATAAAGAAAGATTCAGTACCAATATTAGTCATCCATGGTATGAAAGATGCTCTGGTGAACATTGCAGAAAGCGAAATGTTAATTGAAGCCGTTAATCAAGCCGGCGGAAGCATAGAATCATACTTTGTTGAGAATGCAAACCATATGTTTGCCGGAGCCTCTGATAAAACATTAGAATCTATTGTTAAACAGTCGGTTGACTTTATCCTCAAAAACACATTGCCCCTCAAGGAAAAACAAGATGAATAATGATATCAGGCCAATTCTCGAAATTGGACGAACTCATTATGCTGTCCGTAGATTCCTTGACGCTAATGTGGGCATGTATGTTGATAAGAATATTTCAATTCAACAGCTTAACGTAATTGCGTATATTAACGATGTATGTCCTAATGATATGGTCTTTCAAAAAGATATTG
>JAQQAK010000304.1 GCA_028527945.1 Spirochaetaceae bacterium | reverse complement strand
TCATTTGGAAATATGGAAGCTGCAAAATTTGAATATCTTGGTTTTAGAGTAACTCAAATGCTTCCTTGGGACATGTATGATTTCTTTGACAGAGGTGTTGTGGACGCAACTCAGATGGGTTTTGCACCAATGATATCAATGAGCATTTATGAAGTTGCAAATTATTGGATGCTGGATAACACTTACACAGCAGGAAACTTTCTAACAGTAAATCTGGATTGGTGGAATAGCCTTTCAGATATACAAAGAACTGTTATCCAGGAAGCTGCAAATGAAGTTATGGAATATAGTGCAGGAATCTATGAAGAAGCAATAGCAGAACAAGTGCAGTTACTAAAAGATAAGGGATGTACTGTTGTTGAAATGAGCCATGAGGACTTCACTACATGGTGGAATGCAGTATTTATGTCAAAAGCAAAACTTTCTTTAAGTATGGCAGAACAAAGAAATGATACTGACGCAATCAATAGTATTTTAAAAGCTGCTGCTGAATTTACTGATTATAATCAGGAATTCTAATAGCTAAAAAAGAAGCTTTTTATTAAAAATCAGTCTCTTTTTATTCATTTTAATAAAATAATTCTGATACACAAAAGATCTTGTAGTAGAGAGAAAATTTCTTTTTTCCTCTACTATAGGATCTTTATATGTGGTAGTTAAATCTGTACAATTCATAACCTACGTACACAGGGAAGCTACTCCAGCTTTGTAACTTATTATTCAATACAATAACTCGATTAGTTTTTTTAATTAGCTTTGAAAGAACCTTCAATATTATATTCTATGTAATCTATTATCCTTCAAAATAAATACCAAAGACAAAATAACAGTAAGCAGTTCAGTTACCGGAGCAACAAGCCATACACCGGTCATACCCCATAAAGCGGGAAAAATAAAAATACAAATAAGTAGAATTACAAGACCTCTTGAAGCTGAAATTGCAGCGGACTCTTTTGCGGCGCCAATTGACGTAAAATAGAAGGATGTAATCACGTTGAATCCCATAAACAAAAATGCTATAGAATATATTGGAATACCAGCGCCCACCAAATCCTGGACGGTAATGTTTTTTACAAACATGCTGCTATAGCCATCTGATAACAAATTTAATAAAGCTACCGTAGCAAGACCAAAAACCAAAACATACAGTATTGTTATTTTTCGGACTCTTTTGCTTAACTCATATTCACCTGCGCCAAAGGAATAACTTATTATGGGACTCGCGCCCTGCCCAAAACCTATAACAATCATACTAAAAATGTATGAAACATAACCAACAATTGTAAAAGCTGCTACGCCGGAAACTCCTACCTCTTTTAATATGACATAGTTTAGCGCGAACATGGTTATGCTCATTGATAGCTGTCCGATAAGCTCGGAACTTCCATTAAAAACGCTATTGGCCAGAACATCTTTTGATAATGATAATTTGCTGAATTTAAATACCCTTGATTTTAATTTGAAATATATCAGCATAAAAAGAAAACCTGTAATTATAGAAATAACAGACGCGTAAGCTATCCCTTTTATACCTGAACCTGTAACAGCAATAAAAACGTAGTCTAAAATTACATTTACTGCGATAGTAATAACAGTAAACAGCATAAAAACTTCAGGGCGCCCTTCACTTCTTATAAACATTCCAAAGTTTGTATTTAGAACCATTAGAGGATAAGCAAAAAGCATAATAAAGTAATATTTATAGAAGAAATCTCTGACAAGTACATCTTTAATAAAAAGCTCAGCAATATTATCTAAAATCAATAAAAAGATTAAGCTTAATATTATCAGAGTTACAATTGTTGTAAAGATAGTCTGATTAAAAACGGCTATACTTTCTTCATTCTTCCGGCTTCCAAGCAGTCTTGTAGCTATCGCGTTCCCGCCTACACCGAACATAATTCCAACGGCAAGAAACAAATATAATATAGGCAGACCAAGGTTCACTGCCGCTATTGCTTCTTTACCTATATAATTCCCTATAAATAAACCATCTACTATTGTAATTGATGATGTCAAAATCATCGCAATAATTGATGGTACCGCGTACTTGAGAATAGCCCTTGGTGCATTTTCTTTTATCCATTCAAGATCCATCTACTTCTCCATATATTGTAAATTTAGCTTGAGTGTATAAATCTCTATATTTTTTTTCTTCTGAATTCGTGCTCTATTTTACTTATTCCTAAAACATTAATCCTATATAAAAAAGGGCGAACATTATAAAAAAAGTCCGCCCTTTTCATATTATATTTATTTATTAAAAACCTTCTATTTTGCTTTTACAATTATCAAACCTTCATAATCATCTGCATCAGTAACAGTTTCTCCGTCAACAGTAATAATACCATTTATAGTAGAAGATGAGTCAAAAGTTAGTTTGGAAAGATAACTTGTTCCAGAAACATTCCATGTTGAGTTTACCAGAGTAAGATAAACAGGATTTGCGTAATCATCATCTTCAAAAGGTGTTGATGTAACACGTCCTATATAAAGATGATCTCCTGATGTATAAGCTGAAAGTTCTTTTCCGTTTACTCCATCAGAGCTGCCGTCAGCATCTACATGTGTTTGATATGCTGATGAGATAATACCATCTATTGTTACTGTATCAAGAGTAACATCAAGTCCCTGAGATACAGAATATACAGTATTATAAATATCACCATCTACTGTCATATTTGAAAATGTAGCCACTACATCATCAACATCTTTTTCTGGAGAATTTGCTATATATTGAGCTTCTGTGTAATCAGAAATAGTATAGGTTGTGGTCCCGGGACTTCCAGCATCATCAGAATCCATTAATCTAAGCAGGTTTCCGCTGTAGTTATGGGTTCCAAAAAGATTTATTTCTGCTCCGTCCACAATAACATTTGTGGTTGTATAGCTGCCATTAATTAATCCACCTTTTATTACTACAAATGTGTCCGCAACATCATATTTACCATCATTTACATATAAACCGCCAGAATATCCGCTGTATCCGCTGTTTTCTGTTCCCTGATTTTGATGAATAAGAAAACCAATACGTTCAGAATATCCATAACAATCTTTTTTCATATGAATAAGAGAAGAGCTTGATGCTATAATTCCTATATAATCCGGAGCATAGAAATCAACATCCTCAAAAATATCATAAACACCTGAATCAGCGTATGTAACATAACCGGAACGTTCTCCTAAAGTCGCAATAGTAAAACCATACTTAACTCCGTTTACAGTTTTTGTGGCAGTATAATCTGTACTAGAATCTGCAACTTCAAGATCTCCTATACCGGAAAGAACGCCTGAACAATCAAGAGCCTTTGTACCTGCAGTTCCACTGTCAGTCGAAAGTGTTCCCCAAGAGTTACAAACAATTATTGAGTCAGTATATGAAGCAGATGCACTTCCTAGGACATTTGTCGCACGAATATTACCAACCAGACCAAGAGCAAAAGGCACATGTTCCATCATTGGGACAGCATAATTATCATCATCACTGTATGGAGTAGCATCATCATCATTATGACCTACTATAACAGAATTGGTAACAGCAAGAGTAGAACTTTCTCCTCCTGCCCAGATAGCAGTTCTGATAACACCTTTTGTGTCAATGTATGCTTTATCGACAGTTACATTAGAACCATTTGTTGCTACAATTCCTGCGCCCCAGCCTTGAAAATCATCACCGCCATATCCGTTTAGAGTCATTGACAGATCACTAATTTTATATGTTGCTCCATCTATATAGAACCCGGAAAAAAAACTTCCCTCAGAATCTACTGTTGCGCCATCTGCTGCTGAACTTGAATAAGTAACATCTCCAAGAGCCGAAGTCGCAGAATAATCTTCCAAGAATCCTTCACTTGTTATCCATGCAGCCGTATTGGTAAAATATGTTATGGTATCCGGCTGAGTGTCTCCTTGGAAGAATTTCTGACAACCTACACCTTCTTCCGCATCTCCTTTTGTTGTAACAGAAACAATAACAGCATCAGCGCTTTTGTATTTTATTTCTGTGGAATTCTTATAATTATTTATAAGATCATATTGAATACCATCTACTGTAAAAATTACATTTTGAGAGTCAGAATCTGCGGTCTTTGTTGTTTC
>JAQQAK010000303.1 GCA_028527945.1 Spirochaetaceae bacterium | reverse complement strand
ATACAGAATAATTTGTAGATATAGCATTTATCATATTCTGAAATTCATTTTTATCTTCATCATTATATTTTAGATAATCAATATATTCTTTAAATCCATCAAGATTAAGTTTTCTTATTCGTTTTGAAAGACGTGATATTATGAGAGAGCGTTTTTTTTCGGTCAGATTTATTCTCGCGTATTTATAAATCTCGTCAGAAATGAATTTAAACTCACTATCTTCTAAAACATACATATAAACCTCTATTAAAAATAATATTTAAACCTATATTTTGTGACTTTAAGAAAAAAAAAATCTTCTATTGTATACAGATTCATCAAGCTCCAGTTTTCGAACTAAGACGATATTTGAATCTGTCAAAAAATATATTCTTCGGCCGCAATAATTACCTACACTTTCTTTCAGAATAGGAATACCTTCTTTCTTCAAAAAAAAACGCGCAAACTTAATATTTTTATCTCCGGTACTCAAATTTCCAACTCTACTTTGTATAATTCTTCCGCCTCCAAAAATCTTGGCCGCAAGATCTTTTCTTTTGGCGCCCTTTTTTATCATTGCGTTCAAAAGTGCCGGCATTAAAGCTTCTCCATACCTCATTGTAGCTTTAGAAGTTTTACTTGAGCATAGTGCCTTCTTATCATCTGGAGCCTTTGGCAATAAGAAATGATTCATTCCGCTTAACCCAATTTTTTTATCATATAGACAAACTGTAATGCATGAGCCTAATACTGTAGAAATTATCTCTTTAGTAGATGTTATATAATATTCCCCCTCAAAAATTGTAACTACGTTGTTCTTCAATTTAGTGCTATACGTTTTATACATAATTCAAACTCGCTTCTGCATTATCCCGTTTATATCTAGAATTAGCGCAATATTCCCGTCGCCAAGTATTGTAGCACTTGAAATATTTTCAACTTTTCTAAAGTTTTTTTGCAAAGATTTTAATACAATCTGATATTGATCCATTACAGAATCAACAAGGAGAGCGGCTTTTACACCATTACTCACTACAACTATTAATTCACCCAATCTTGGCTCATCAATTACATTTTTTACATCTAAGATCTCATGAAGTCTTATTATAGGAATATAACTTCCTCTAAAAAAAACTACTTCACCTTTACCTGAAATGGTCTTTAATTGCCAAAGTTCAGGACTAAAGATTTCAAGAATTGCCAAGGTTGGAATTATATATTTTTCAGTTCCAATAGAAACAAGCATTCCATCTAAAATGGCCAATGTCAAAGGAAGGTATAATCTAAATGAAGACCCCTTTCCTTCCTCTGATATGATATCAATAGTTCCATTTATATCACTAATAGCATTTTTTACAACATCCATACCAACACCACGACCAGAAATATCTGTAATACTTGCCGCGGTTGAGAGTCCTGGATGAAAAATGAGATTAAGTACTTCAGTCTCAGACATTTGATAGTTTTCCGGAATAAGTTCTTTCTCTATTGCTTTTTTTATAATTTTTTCTTTATCAATACCACGACCATCATCTGCTATTTCTATAACAACCTTTCCGCTCTCAACATAAGCTGCCATTTTCAGGCAGCCAGCGGCGGGCTTGCCTAATTTAATACGTTCCTCTTCTGTTTCAATACCATGATCAATACAATTTCTAACAATATGCTTTAGAGGATCATTTAATTTTTCAATCATATTTTTATCAAGTTCAGTTTCCTGGCCTGATATTTCAAGATTTATAGTTTTATTTAAATCCGAAGCCATATCACGTACAACTCTTTTAAATCTATTAAATGTTCCACTCAAATTCACCATTCTTAGCGATGTAACCTGCTCTTGAAGAACCATTATTATACTTTTCAGTGATTCAGAGACTAACATAAAGTTGTCAGGAAGGATTTCTTCATATTCTTCACACAACATGCTCATTCGAGCCTGTGATACAATAACCTCACTAACAGTATTAAAAATTTGTTCAAGTTTATCTGTTTGCACTCTTATGTATGATCCTGAATTTAAATCAGAAGCTCTTCTGTTTAATTGTACTTTTGTTTTTTCTGTAGAAATAACCGGGCTCGGGTCAATATTATCAGATAAAACTGACGCGGCCGTTTTTTCATTTACAATAAACTTTTTCAAGTCAGGATTATCAGATGGAAGATCGGAAATACAATTTATTTTAATCTCGCTCTCATCAATTACAAAGCAAAAGACATCAGCAATACCTTTAGAATCAAGTTCAGATGAATAGAATAATTTCCACGATAAATAAAATTTATGAGGGTCATATTCTTCTAATGAAGGTAAGTTATTTGTTTTTAATTCGATTTCTATAATTTTTCCGGCTTTTTTTAAATCCTGAATAAACATTAGTGGATCAATTCCGCTTTTAAATATTTCAGGATAGTAGTTTAATTCTAAAAAATAAATATTTTCTTGTTTGGTCTGAACCTCTTCTTCTATTTGTTCAGAAGATTCACTTGTAGATATTTGATTGATCTTTTCTATCACGTTATCCACATTAGCTTCATCGTCTGCGTCAATGTTGTTTTTAATATTGCCTATCATTACTTGCAGTACATCAAGAATTTGAAGTAAAACTGTAATTATATTTTTTTGTATTTTTAGTTCTCCGCATCTGATTTTTTCAAATAAGTCCTCAGCCTTATGGCAGAAGTCTTTCATTTTTGTAAATCCAGCTAGACCGGCCCCTCCTTTCAGAGAATGTATTGCTCTAAAAGCTTCATTTATCGTTTCTTGATCTTCCGGATCGTTTTCCAGGAAAATTATTCTGGACTCAAGAAGTTCGATATTTTCTTCAGCTTCTTCAATAAATATTTCTGATAAAGGATTATCCATAGTCTTTATACTCCAACAAATCTTTTTATAACTTCAATCAATTGCTCAGGCCTGAATGGTTTTACAATCCATCCGCTAGCGCCCGCGTTTTTACCTTCAAGTTTTTTAGAACTTTGTGATTCTGTAGTTAAAAATATAATAGGAGTAAACTGATACTTACTTATTTCTCTTACATTTTTTATTAAAGTAATACCATCCATATTGGGCATGTTTACATCAAAAAGAAAAACATCAATTTTATTACTATGAGTCTTTATCTTATCAAGTGCGTCTACACCATCTACTGCTAACTCAATACTATATCCTTCCTGTTCCAGAGTGTATTTAATTGAAGCTCTGGCTGTAGGGGAATCATCTACAACAAATATGTTTTTCATAAAAACCTTCCTTTTGCTGTTATTTTTTTGAATTTATTTCTATGCCATAGGATTCCAGTAATGTGCTCATTGATTCAGAAATTTTCTCAAACTGAAACTTTTCATTCTGTTTTTTTAACTCATGTTTTAAGACTAACATAAGTTGTAAACCAGAAGCATCGATCTGGGTTAATTTACTTGCTGAAACATTATATTTTACTACACCATCACCTATTTTCTTGGTAATATCTTCTAAGACCTCTTGTATATTGTGTATTTTTAATTCAGCTGGTAATTCAATCTTTTTCATTACACCCCCATAAATTTCCCGTTAAAACCTCTCGTTTAATCCAATAAGGTTTGTTCCTAAATTAATCTATGCCGCGTCTAAAATACCCCCTAAAATAAAGTGACATTATTTTCATCCGATTCTTCTATCTCAA
>JAQQAK010000302.1 GCA_028527945.1 Spirochaetaceae bacterium | reverse complement strand
ACCTGACTACATTAAAATTGATCGCTTTTTTATAGAAAACATAAACGAAGACAGCAGAAAAAAGTTTTTTGTTTCTAATATTGTAAATCTTGCTCACATGATGGGAATAGCTGTTATTGCTGAAGGTATTGAAACAACTGGAGAATTTTATGTTTGCCGTGAGATAGGCTGCGATTATGCTCAGGGATATCTTGTTCAGAGGCCAGAAGCTGATATGGACAAACTCCTGCTTCACTACCCAATTGTAGAAGAGCTTGTCAACAAGGACAAGAGAAAATCTGAAGGTGATAAAAATCTTATTAAAAGAGAAATCATAAATATTCCTTCTGTTTTAAGCAGCATTACAATAGCAGAATTATTACGTAAATTCAGAGAAGTAAAAGATGTTCAATGTTTTCCTGTTATAAACGAATCTAACGAGCCATTGGGAATCTTACGTGAATCAGATCTGAAAAAATATGTATATTCTCCTTATGGTATTTCAATTTTACAGCATAAATCTTCTACAGACGGAATTGACAGCCTAATTCACAAAACACCAATAATGGAAATATACAATCCTATTGAAAAGATTCTGGAACTTTACAGCCTAAGTGATGACCTTGATTATGTTATTATTACTGAAAATGGTCATTACAAAGGTGTTTTAGGCTCCAGTTCAATACTTAGAATCCTCAGTGAGAAAAAGATTTCAATAGCCAGAGATTCCAATCCACTTACAGGCCTCCCCGGAAATAGCAGCATAAACAGCTATCTTTCAACAGTTTTAAAACATGCTGATCTTCCACATGTTCTGGCCTACTTTGATTTTGACAACTTTAAACCATTCAATGATAAGTATGGCTTTAGACAAGGTGATAGAATAATAAGACTATTTGCTGAATTACTTCAGCAACAGAGGCCAATTAGAAAAAATTTTATAGGTCACATTGGCGGTGATGATTTTTTTATCGGCTACGCAATAGATAGCTATAGCTTTGAAGATATTATAGATGAAATAACAGTTTTAATTGAAAACTTTGCAAACGATGTTATTCCGTTTTATAAAAAAGAACACCGTGAACAAGGATTTATAGTTTCAAAAAGCCGTACAGGGCAAACAATGCGTTTTCCTCTTATGACTGTAAGCGCTGCTGTTGTTTATATTGATAGATGTAAAAGTGACTATACAATTGAGAGTCTTACTGAAAAAATTGCTTTAACAAAACATAAAGCAAAAATATCAGATAACCACATCGCTATCCTTGAAGAATAATTTAAAGTAGACTGACAGGATCGACATCTGTTTCAATATAGACACCAGACGGGGGCTTATATTGATTCAAAGCTCCACGAAATAGTGAGTGAACGCTTTTAAAATCATCTGTTCGAATTATAATTTGATAACGGTAATTTCCAGAAATCATTGAAAGAGGACATTCTGCTGGTCCTAAAACCTCAGCAAAAGATTCTTTCGGTAAAGATTCAACATCAAAACGTTCAGCAAAATCTTCTGCCGCGCGGGCAGTTCTTTTTTCATTTTTTCCTCTAAAAACCAGTCTGAAAAGTCTTCCAAAGGGAGGAAATTCCAGCGTTCTTCTAATTTCAAGCTCCCGTTCATAAAACTCATCAATATTTCCTGATGCCGCTAGTTTTACAGCCTCATTCTCGGGTTTATACGTTTGTATCATCACCCTTCCATCAGGGAAAAAACGACCAGCGCGGCCTGCCACCTGAACAATTAGATTAAAAGTACGTTCCTGAGCTCTAAAATCAGGAAGATGCAGGGACGTATCTGCCAAAACAATTCCAACAAGTTTAACTCCAGGAAAATTTAATCCCTTGGCAACCATCTGTGTACCAAGCAGAATATCAGTCTTTCCTTCTTTAAACCTTGTTAATATCTTTAAAAGACTGCCCTTCTCCTTGATTGTATCAGTATCAACCCGTTCTATAGTAAACCCTGGAAAAAGTTTATAAAGCTCATCTTCAATCAGTTCAGTCCCAAATCCTGAATACCCCACATCAAGTGAACCGCATTCAGGACAAACTTGCTTGGGAGCTTCGGAATATCCACAATAGTGACAAACAAGACGGTTTTTATTTTTGTGATATGTCATAGAAACAGAACAGTTCTTACACTTGGCTTCATAACCGCAAGTTTTACAATGAAAAAAATAGCTGAATCCCCGTCTGTTAAGAAATAATATTGTCTGACGGCCTTCCGCGTGTGTTTCTCTAATTGCGTTCTCTAGTGGTTTTGAGATGCAACTTTGATGCTTTTTCATGTCGATTAATTCAACATCAGGCACACCTCCACCAGAAAGTCGCTTTCCTATATAAAATCCACGAATGGCACCTTTTTTTACAAGATGCCAGGCTTCTAAAGAAGGTGTCGCACTTCCCATTATCAATCTGGCGCCACAATCAGCCACACGCTTCATTGCGACCTGTCTGGCATGGTATCGTGGTTTATGACCTGATTTATATGCGCCTTCATGTTCTTCGTCAATTATTATAAGTCCTAATGATGGAACAGGTGCAAAAACAGCGCTTCTTGCTCCAATAACAAATCTGGCTTCACCTTTTCGTATTCTCTGCCACTCTACAAGTTTCTGAGAAGGTGTTAAACCGCTATGAAGAACTGCAATGTTATTGCCAAAACGATTTCTAACCTGTTCTGTAAGTTGATGTGTAAGAGATATTTCAGGAACCAGATAAATTACTCCCATTCCTTCTTTCAGGACAGAAGAAGCTGTTTGAAGGAAAACTTCAGTTTTACCAGATCCGGTTATTCCATAAAGATAATTTATTCCGTTTGAGTACGATAAAATACCGTTAATAGCCTCTTTCTGTTTTTCAGATAATGTTATTTCTTTCTGAGCTGGAAGCTCAAAATCTTCAAAGGCTGGAATTTTACTTTCACGTCGTCCACCTGGAAGCATGGATGACAGAGCTTCACCTTCAGAGCAGTAATACATATCAGCAATCCATCCAGCAAGCTTTATTTCGTCTTCTCCATAAAGAGGCGCTTTGTCAATTATACGTTTTACAGCTTTAATCTCAAAAGAAGTCTCTCCAGGGTTAACGTGATCTCTCACAATAAAACCTGTAAGCTCTCTTTTTCCAAAAGGAGCAAGAACCCTCATTCCTATAGACGCAGCTCCATTCTCAGGCAACTTATAAGTATAACGTCCGGGTGCGGGAGAATTAAAGACAACTTCAATATACTTATTTTTATTCAGACTATCGTCCTGATTCAATGTCATCAAGTAATTCTCTTGCCTGCTTTAGATCATCCCAAACAGGTTTTCGATATTCTGGATTACGTAATACAGCGCTTGGATGATAAGTAGGGACAACAGGAATTCCCTCATAATAATGAACACGCCCTCTAAGACGGCCTATTCCATCCTGACTATTACATATAAACTGTGCGGCAAAACGCCCTAAAGTAATTATCATCTTAGGCTTCAAAAGAGTAAGTTGTCTAATTAAAAATGGTTTGCATGCCGCAATCTCATCAGGATAAGGATCTCTATTTCCAGGAGGTCTGCATTTAATGATATTACCAATATAGCAGTCTTTTTCTCGATCAAGGTGAATAGCTGAAAGCCATTTATCAAGATACTGTCCGGCAGCCCCTACAAATGGAATACCAGTTCTGTCTTCTTCTGCTCCGGGGCCTTCTCCAATAAACATAACAGAAGGATTCAGAGCTCCTGCTCCAGGAACAGGATTATTCCGTCTTTGGCATAATTCACATAATTCGCAACAATTTATTTCACTAACAAGTTTTTCAATACTATCAGTTGAAACCTTTCCTATTGGCATGACACATTTCTCTTTTAATGTAATTTTTTCGTGTTCTTTACGCCATCCGCCTTTTATAAAGTCTTCTGTATCGTTTATTATATCAAATATCTCAGTAATTTGCTCTTTCATCATAAATAACCCTGTCTAAAAAAAGTCCGTTAGGAGGCGCTGTTGTTCCAGCAAGAGTCCGGTCTTTGCTGTTCAAAATTTTTATTAGATCTGCCCTACGGCCTCCATATGCATCAAGTTCTATAATTGTACCAGTCAAACTCCTAACCATTCTCCATAAAAAAGCATTTCCGACTATCTTAAAAACTATAAACGGCCCTTCATAATAGAAAACCGCAGAAAATATTTCTCTGACTTTTGATTCAGACTGATCTCCTGCTGCCGCAAAAGTTGTAAAATCATGAACGCCTGTAAGTACAGAAGCGATTTTATTTAAATTAGCTAAATCAGGCTTTCGTTTCACAGTCCAACAAAACCTTCCGTCTGATGGCTTTTTAGTTCCAGTATTTTTAATATAATAACGATAAACTCTTTTTTTTGCATCATAGCGTGAATGAAAGTTTTCAGGAACCTCCATACTGTCTATTATACTGATATCATTTGTTAGCAATGAATTAAGTGCCGGCACAAATTTTTCTGCGGGCATATTGTTTTCTGTATAAAAATTAGCTATCTGTCCATTAGCGTGGACTCCAGAATCGGTACGCCCTGAACCTGTAAGACGATAACCACATCCTTCAATTTTCTTTAAAGCTTCTTCGATTTCTCCCTGTACACTTCTCGCGTTATTTTGAATTTGCCAGCCGCAAAAATCTGTTCCATCATACGCAATCTTTAATCTTATATTTCTCTTCATATATGTTTATTAATCACCAGTTTCCTGCCCCATTTCTTCATACAATTCTCTGGCATGATCTAAAAGTGCAGAAGGCTTATTTTTGGAAGCTTTGCCCATTCCAAATAATTTTGCAACAGCCCTTTTCGCGAACTCCATTCTTTTGGCTCTAATCTCTGGATTTGATTTGTCACCATGTTTAAACTCCAGAAGCCCGCTTAAATAAAAAACCCCATCATGTCCATAGTTTTTATCAAGATCTGGCCCAAGATGTCCTGCTTCTACAAGACTTTCAACTCCATCTTGTTCATATTC
>JAQQAK010000301.1 GCA_028527945.1 Spirochaetaceae bacterium | reverse complement strand
ATCCATAAAAATAGAGTTCATGTCATAATGAACAGGCAACTCTTTTGTAGAGTTTACTCTTATCTTTTTTTCAAGAAGGATATCTCTGCTTGAGCTTCCTATTTGAATAAGAAAATCTCCGCTTTCAACATACCAGTCATTTATTTTCATTTCATAATAAGCAAACGCCCGTTTATCCAGAACAAAACTAACTGTAGTTTTCTCTCCCGGTTTTAATTCAACCTTGTCAAATCCTTTAAGTTCCCTGATTGGTCTTATTTCTGTAGACTCAAGATCACAAACATAAAGCTGAACAACTTCTTTTCCAGTCATGGTTCCTGTATTTTTTACATCAACAGAAACCTTAACACTGTCAGTATCATTCATTTGCTCTTTATCAATAACAAGATTTTCATACTTATAACTGGTATAACTAAGGCCATAACCAAACGGAAAAAGAACCTCCATTTTCTTTTTATCGTAATACCTGTATCCTACAAAAACACCCTCACGGTATTCAGTTCTTTCCTTATTGCCACCAAAAAACAGGTATGAAGGATTATCTTCAACCTTAACAGGAAAACTCTCCGCGAGCCTTCCGCATGGATTTGCATCTCCAAATAAAAGACGAATAACAGCCTGACCAACAGCCTGACCGCTTAAATATGCTTCAAGCACAGCTTTTACAGAATTAATCCATGGCATACTAACAGGTGAACCATTATGAAGAACAACAACCGTATTTGGATTAACAGCGGCGACAGCCTCAATAAGACGGTTTTGACATTCTGGAAGACTCATATGCTTGCGGTCATATCCCTCTGACTCGTAAAAATCAGGAAGGCCTGCAAAGATAACAGCTACTTTTGCTTTTTGCGCGGCCTCAACAGCTTCATGCATTAGAGAAAAATCCATATCATCGCCATCTATATAAAAACCTTTTGAATAACTAATATTTGCGTATCCTTCTACAGCATCAAGAGCGCTTACTGTTTCTGTACAGTTTATATGAGAACTACCACCGCCCTGAAAACGAGGCTTTTCAGCAAACTCTCCAATAAAGGCAATTGAGTCATTTTTTTCAAGAGGAAGAGTGTTATTTTCATTCTTTAGCAGAACCATACATTCTTCTGCTATTTCTGCTGAGAGTTGATTATGAGCCTTTTTATCCCAAACAACATCAGACTTAGCATTTTTAAGATATCTCTCATTTATTTCAAGAATACGAGCGCAAGCTCTATCAAGGATTTTTTCATCAAGCTCTCCATTTTTCACAGCCTGAACAATTTCTCTGTCATGAACTCCGCCTGAAGCCGGCATTTCCAATTCAATTCCGGCTTTAAGGCCTGTAACTCTATCAGCAACAGCCCCCCAGTCTGTCATAACATATCCATCAAAACCCCATTCATCCCTTAAAACATCTGTATTAAGCCATTTGTTCTCAGATGAAAAAACATCATTTATACGGTTATATGAACACATAACTGTCCATGGTTTTGCTTTTTTTACTGCAATTTCAAAAGGTGGTAAATAGATTTCACGCAGAGTTCGCTCATCAATATCAGAACTTGAAGACATTCGCCTGTGTTCCTGATTGTTAGCGGCAAAATGCTTTAGGCTTACTCCTATATTTTTTTTCTGTACTGCCAAAGTATAAGCCGCTGCAAGTTCTCCGGCAAGGTAAGGATCTTCTGAAAGATATTCAAAATTCCTTCCGCAAAGAGGAGACCTTTTAATATTAATTGCCGGGCCAAGAATTACTCCAACGCCTTCAGCCTGACACTCTTCGGCAAGAGCATCTCCCAGGCGTGTCATTAGCTCTCGATCAAAAGAAGAAGCAGTAGCACAACCAGCCGGAAAACATACAGCTTTGATACTCTCATTTACACCTATGTGATCAGCTCTGTCATCCTGCTTGCGAAGGCCATGAGGTCCGTCACTCACCATTACTGATGGAACATCCAGACGTTCAACTGGTTTTGTATGCCAGAAATCAAGACCAGAACATAGTCCAGCCTTTTCTTCCAGCGTCATTTCCTTAATTATTTTTTGAATCTCCATAGATTTCCTCCTATCTTAAACCGTATCAAGATCCCATGCTTCATGAATCTTTGGGACATCATTTATCAATCTTTTTGTATAAGCAGCCTTTGGATTAAGAATTACCTCATCAGCCAAACCAGATTCAACTATTTTACCGTGTTCCATGATGTATACTGAATCAGATATATAATAAGCCAGTCCTATATCATGGGTAATAAATATTATTGTCATTCCTATTTCTTCACGAAGCTTCAGAAGCATATCAAGAATAGTGGCACGAGAGCAGGCATCAATCATACTTGTAGGTTCATCAGCAATAAGTATTTTTGGCTTTAACAGAAATATTCTGGCAATCATCAACCTCTGCATTTGTCCACCCGACAACTCAAAAGGATATTTATTGGTGAGTTCAGCGAATTTTAGATTAACAAAATTACATGCCTCAGTCATAAGCCTTACTTGTTCCTGTTTATCGCTTCGCTTAACACCCCGCATTTTGAGACAATCAAGCAAGACAGTATCAATCTTGTTAAATATATTAAAAGAAGAAAATGGATCCTGAAAGATTGCCTGAGTGCCTTTCCAATATTCCTTTCTCTTTTTTATAGAAGAAATATCTCTGGGTTCTCCCTTAAAAAAGATTTCTCCGTCTGTAGGATTTAGAAGTCCAAGTAAAATCTTTGACAGAGTAGTCTTTCCACTGCCAGACTCCCCAACAATAGAAACGAACTCTCCTTCATGGAATTTAAAATTAACATTATTAACTGCGATACACTTTTTATCTCCGGAACCAAAAACTTTAGTAACGCCTTTTCCCGAAAGACAAAGAGCCTTCTCTTCTGTTGAATAGATTTCATTATTCCCAGTCTTAGTCATTACTATGCTCCTCCCTCAATTGTGCTTCAGTTAATCGGCAGCGATAATTTCTATTACTTCCAAAATGCTGTACCTTGGGTTCAGATTTTCGACATTCATCGGTTGCTAATCTACAGCGAGCTGCAAAACGACAGCCTGAAGGCGGTTTTTTAAGATTAGGAGGTGTCCCCGGTATGGCAGTTAATTTGTTATCGCGAACTCCTGATTCTGGAACAATAATTGAATTCATAAGCCCTTTTGAATAAGGATGAACCGGATCAAATACCATTTCTTCAGCAGTACCGCTTTCAACAATACGTCCCGCGTACATGACCATAATTCTGTCTGTAACATTGTATAAAAGAGGCAGTTCATGGGTTATAAATATCATAGATTTAATAAACCCCTTATCCATTAACTCTCTAAACATTTTGATAACCATTTTTTGACTGGTTACATCAAGAGCACTTGAAGGCTCATCTGCTATAAGAACCTTAGGTGATAGAATTGTAGATACCGCTATAACGGTTCTTTGTTTCATTCCGCCAGAAAGCTCTACAGAATGCATTTTTAAAACATCAGCTGATAAACCAAGTGTTTCAAAACGTTCCGCGGCTAATTGATATATTTCCATCTTGCTCATATCAGGGTTATGAGCGTGTATAACATCTTCAATAAAATTAATAATCTTTTGTGTCGGATTAAGCGCGTTCATTGCGGACTGAGGAATGTATGCAATCTCATTACCGAGTATTGATCTTCTAACTTCATCAGGAGCCAGTCCAGAAATATTCTTTCCATCAACAATTATATCACCCTTCATATAATGAAGAGGTGGAAAATAATAGCCCATAAGGCTTAATGCCAGAGTTGATTTACCACAACCTGACTCTCCGGCAATCCCTAAAGATTGCCCTTCTTCCAAAGACAGGGACACATTATCCACAGCGTAGACATTCTCTTTAAATCTTGTCACGTATTTGGTGCTGAGTCCCTTAACTTCCAACATTGGTGTTGTCATAATAAGCTCCTATTAGTCCCTCAGGGTTGGGTTAAAAACCTGATCAAGCCCTGTATTCATCAAATTAAGCGAAAACGATATTAAGGCAATTGTTAAGAGAACAGGAAAATAAGCCCACCATGATCCGTTTAAATGCGCGGCATAAAGCATAGACCAGTTCATCATAAGCCCAAGGGTAGGAACCTCTGTGGTCTTTGGTCCAAGACCCAACATGGATAGCTGTGCTTCAGCAAGAATGGCAGTACTTATTTGTAGAATAAAAGCCATTACAACATATGATGCTATATAGGGTAAAATATCTGTGATAATAATACGTATTAAAGAGTGCCCTGAAAGTTTTGAAAGATTAACATGATCTCGTTTTCGAAGAGAAATAACTTGTGCCCGCACAGCACGCGCAGTCCAAACCCAACTGGTAAAACCAATAACAAGAGCAATAGTTGAAGCCCCCCGCTGATCTTGCCCGATACTGTAAGAAATCAAAAGAAGTAAAACAAAAGATGGAATAACCGTAAAAATATTTGTAATAAACATAATTATATCATCAACAATACCGCCAACATATCCGGCTAATAAACCAAACGTCAAACCAATAAGCGTTGCAATAGCCCCCGCAATCAGCCCTATTCGTAAAGAAGTCCCACAAGCAGAGACTAACTCCTTAAGGACATCTCTACCAAAATTATCAGTTCCAAGAGGCAGCCTTTTTACATTTGCGACATCTTGTATATTTACATAATCAGTATTTTCAATTGTGCGAACTGTCTCAAGCTCATTCAGCTCTTTATCAGTATGAGAAACAACATACTCTTCTGTTCGCTTTGCACTCTCAAGAGATTTATTCAAACGCATATAATAATTACGTTTGGCCTTTGTCATCCCCTCTACTAATATTGAAGAATCGTAATTTTTCCACCATAAATCTAATAAAGAGTTTGTATCAGACAAGTTAATATCAGACTCAGATACACCATAATCTATAAGCCAATTCATTATTGCTATACGATCTTCATCTTTCAGTTTCTGGCTTATCCTGTTATTTTCAGCATCCGGAAGTTTAAATATTGTAGATGAAGAATCTATACTGTCATAAAGAGACACATATGTTCCTGGTTTTTGAAAAGAACCCAGACCAATCATTTCAAGTGGATTTCCAGGATTCACAAGAGGGTAAATGATCATGCTAAGTAATATAAAAGCCATGATGCAAAAACCGACAACAAATTTGGGTGAATGAAATATTTGTTTAATAGTATTAGTCATGTTTCTCTCCTCCTAATCAAATTGAGCGGCTTTTATACGTGGGTCGATAAAAGCATAGATAATGTCAATACCAAAAGAAACAATCAGTACCATAATAGTGATAATCAAGGTTGTAGCAGAAAGAAGAGGATAATCAGACATTGTTACCGCCTGATAGATAACAGTACCAAGCCCTGGATAGCTGAATACTATTTCTGAAACAAGAGCACCTCCAACCATGGTTCCAACAGAAAGAGCCAATCCAGTTATCTGAGGCAACATAGCATTTCTGAACACATAGCCAACAATCTTTCTGTCACATATTCCCATAAAACGGCTGTATTTTACGTAATCCGCGTTCAATTCATATATAGACATGGAACGCATTCCTACAGCCTGAGCACCTATAGAAATAAGAACAATGGACCAGAATGGAAGATGATAGTGACTGATTACAGATCCAATAAATTTAAATGAAAAACTTGGAATAAGATCAAAACCGTACCCGCCTGAAGTTGGGGCAATTTTAAAATGTATTCCAAAAATAACAAGAAGGATTATAGCCATTCCAAATGCTGGAATGCTGCTGAAAAATAAAAATATAGGCATAAGAATCTTATCAAAGCCTTTTCTTATGTATGCAGCTAATACTCCCAGAAAATTTCCAATAAACCAGCCTATAACAATGGCTGGAAACTGTAGACAAATAGTCCACCAGATTGCGTCATGTATAATATCAGAAACAGGACGGGGATATTGGCTGAAAGAAAGTCCAAAATCTCCTTTCAGAGCATTCTTGCAGTAAGAAAAAAACTGCACATGCATGGGTTTATTTATGCCAAATTTACTAGCGTAATCCTCATATATTTGTTTTACAGCGCTTGCTTCAGAAACGCCCTGCGCCGTTCTTGCCGTTATCACCGCTACAGGATCCCCCGGAAGCAGCCTTGGAAGAATAAAATTAAGAAGAACAGCAGCTATAAATGTTATTATGAGCCATATTATTTTTTTGCCGAAATATTTTCGATAGCCTTTCATGACGAACCTCCATAATTTATCAGCATGTTTAATTTTGTTCACAAAAAAAGTTTTCAAGAAAACAGAACTAAATTGATAATTCTATAGACCTCTTTTGTATGTGAAACAAAACTGTGAATAGAAGCAGGTTTCCGGATTTTTTTCCGGAAACCTGTCCTGTTTTATGCTGTTATTTCACGAGTTTGAGATCGAAAAGTGCAGCAATACCATAAGCATCAGTACAGTCCATTGGAGGAATATTTCGGCCATCTTCTGCTGATGGGAAATTAGTCCAGACAGATTCATTTACAGCATGAAATTTGTCTGGTCTATACATTAATGAGAAACTTGGAACATCTGTCAGATAGATTTCAACAGCTTCAGTATAGTACTGAACAAGTTTGTCATGGTTTGTTTCAAGTGGAATCAAGTGAATAAGTTCATCAAGACGAGGATTAGAATAATGTCCCCAGTTACCAGACCAGTTACCTTCAACACCAATAAACTCAGAGCTCATGAGTCCTCTAACTCGTCCCCAAGGCTGTGCTGGAGTAGCTGAATCTACCCACATCATGAAAATATCATAATCTTTTTGCTCAGCAGCAGTAACAACAGTCTGGTACACAGACCATTCAGGGAATTTTGTAACAATTTCAATACCGATCTTTGTTCCGGCAGCAGCAACAATCTCCATAGCAGCCTGCCAATCAGACCAGCCATTAGGACAACATGCATTATAAGACAATTTCTGGCCATTATATTCTCTCCAGCCGTCGCCATCAGTATCAACAATTCCGGCTGCGTCAAGAAGAGCCTTGGCACCCTCTATGTCGTTACCTTCCCACTGAAGATTCTTACCAGCTATATAATCATGATCATACATAGACTGCTCTCCATCAGTTGGATTCATAAGAGATCTTGGTACCTGCTGAAAAGTAGGAGACTGCCCTGTCATTGCATTTTTATTAATAGCATCATAATCAACAGCTAACGCAATAGCCTTACGTACTGCAGGCTGATCAAGACCATAACTTGACATGTTATAAAAAGCAGTAGGCATATAAGCACAAACACCATAAGGAGGTTCATCAAGATATGTAGAAATAGGAAGGCCGTCCTTTTCCCATAAGTCTTGAATATTTGCTATAAATTGCTGACAAACATCTACTTCTCCAGCAGCAAAAGCCACCTGTCCTGCAGCATTATCAGCATAAATTGTATGAACAATATATTTAGGAGTAGGTAGTTTTCCCCACATTGATTTGTCTTGTCCCCAATAATTATCATCTCGGACAAAAACAACTTTTTGATCATCAGCAAAATACTTTGTATAAGAGCCGCTCCATACAACATCTTCTGCCGGATCCTGCTTAATATTATCAGATGTTGTTCTTGCTTCAAGCTTTTGTAGCCATGCTTTTTGCAATACATATGTCTGAACAAAATAGACTGAAATCTGAAGAGGATTTACCGGCTGTCCGCTTTCTGTAAGTTTTAAATGAACGACAACAGTAGAATCGTCTACAGCTTCAACTTTATCAATGTATGGTGAAAAACCAGTACCTTGAGCATTTTTGCATTTAACAGAAGCATCCCAAGTGTAGGCTACATCATTGGCTGTAATTTTAGTACCATCACTCCACTTTGCAGCGGGTTTAATTTTTACAGTTACCTGAGTATTATCATCTGCCCAGACAGGATCTCCATCAGCAAGAAATGGGATAAGACTTCCGTCAAGCATATTATACATATATAATGTTTCAAACATTATACAACGAGAGCCTCCGGACTGTTGTGTAATAGCCATAGCATTATTCATATCATCTGAAAGAGGATTCCATCCATTGATAGATCCCCATTGTTGTCCAGCAAAATATAGACTTTCTGTTCTTGGCAAGGTTCCTGAAGTTTCTGTACTTTCAGCCCCGCCTGTTTCCTGATCTCCGTTCGCAAAAACAAAAGAACCAGCACTAATAGTGATTACAAGTGTAAACACTAAAACTTTCATGATTGTTTTCATATTTTTCCTCCTGAATTATCTGCAACCCTGCTTCAGTATACGGAGCCTTCGGCCTAAGAACTCCATATATCTGATTGAAGGATTACTCCCTTTTTATTCAGCAATAGCAAAATGCTATTGCTTTTTAACCGTTCCCCCTTCCCAGACTGTTCCGGGAATAATTACATGTTCAAATTTATATTTATCTGGCTGTTCAATAGCAGAAACCAGTAATTGAGCAGCTTTTTTTCCTATTGCTCCTGAATCCTGATGAAATGTTGTAAGATTTGGACGAAGCCCCTTACTAAGGCTTATTCCATCAAAGCCTGTTACACTAATGTCTTCAGGAATAGAGAATCCCAACCTGTCAAGTTCATTCATACCACCAATATATGAATAATCATCAGGATACATAATGCAGGTAGGCCTATCTGTAAGACTCATCAGTTTTCTGGTAGCAGCCGCGCTAGTTTCTGGGCAGTGATATACACCTTCTACAACATAGTCATGAGGAATAGAAAGTCCCAGTTCTCCGCATGTTTTATAAAAGCCTTCAATTCTACGAGTAGTAACATCTATTTTGTCACCATAAATGAAAGCAATCTTGCGATGCCCCAGACTATGAACATAACGAACAAGTCCGCTCATATTATTTACATTGTCAGATGAAACTGCGCTGCATCCATTAAATGCGTAATCAATAGTAACAAGAGGAATCTTGCTTGAAACAAGTTCAATAATGGAGGGGTCTTCAAATTTTTGAGCAAGAACAAAAATGCCATCACAATTTCTATAAATACTATGCTCAAGATAACTCATGACTGTCTTCCCAAGGCTACGGCTTATTAATGTTAAATCATAACCACTTGTTTCTGCCTCAAGCTGAAAGCTTTCAAGGATTTGAGCAAAGTATTCATGTGTCAGGCCAATAGCCCGGTCTAACGAAAAGGTAACACCAATATTTCTGGAATGATTTGTCTTAAGAGCTCTTGCCGCGGCATTCGGAAAATATCCCATGCTTTTTGCGGTTCTCCGAATAGACTCAGCTTTCTCTGCCCCGATATCAGAGGCATAATTGAGAGCTTTACTAACTGTTGCTGTTGATACATTACATGCTTCTGCTATCTGTTTGAGCGTTACCGCAAGCATTCATTACTCCTAAATATTTTTGCTATATTTCTTATAATTTAACCGACTTTTCCGGCAAATAAAGTTACTTAATCGATTAAGTAACTTTATTGTGGCCCCTACATTACTAAATTGTCAAGTTTTTTATTTCATATTTATAAAATGCAGGAATAACCAGAAAATTCCTTAAACTTAATCACATCAATCATAGATATAAAATAAGTTATATTTTATCGAATTAAAGTTAAGACAATCCTTTTTATATCAAATACCATCACTTTTATACACTTTAGGCTTTTTTGTTGTGATTTTTAGAATATTATTTGACGGCTGTATTTTTCGGATCTAAAATATTTATTATTGTTGCGCTTTCATTCACAAAATATAAGGAGGATATTTTATGACAAGTAAAATAAATGTGCAGGACAAGTCTCTACTACCTACACTTTTAAAAAAACAAAAAGACAGCCCATTCAACTTTTTAAGTGAAGACGATGTCAATTCAATTGCGAAAGAACTAAAACTATCCAGAAGCAGAGTTTATTCTACCGCATCATTTTACAGTGAAATCTCACTAAGCCCCCGAGGTAAGCATATCATAAGAGTCTGCTGCAACGCGCCTTGTGAAAACGCAGGGAAAGAGGCTATCAGAGAAGCTATAACAAAAGAGCTTGGGATAGAAATTGATGAAACAACAGAAGATAAGCTGTTTACTCTTGAAAGCGTCAACTGCCTGGGAGCTTGCTTCATGTCTCCGGCCATGCGCATTGACGATGAGATATACGGAAACCTCACCCCCGAAGAAACCGTAAAAATTTTAAATACATACAAAAAGGAGCATGTAGATGAATAATTCCGCACAAAACGATAAATATGTTTTTAATTTCAATTTTGACGAATACCTTGATATAGAAACTTATAAACAGAGAGGAGGTTTTTCCGCGCTTGAATCAGCTCTAAAAGAAGAGCAAGACAATGTCATCAAAAAAATCAAGCAATCAGGCTTAAAAGGCCGCGGAGGAGCGGCTTTTCCTTCAGGAATAAAACTCGAAATGGTCAACAGAGCTGAAGGAGCTGAAAAATATATAATCTGCAATGCAGACGAAGGCGAACCTGGGACTTTTAAAGACAGATTTATAATGACTCATATTCCGTATCAACTTCTTGAAGGAATAACAATAGCAGCATATGCTGCAGGAGCAGAAAAGGGCTTTCTTTATATCAGACACGAATATCCAAAACCCCGAAAGAGGATGGAACAGGCCATAAAAGAACTTGAAGAAGCAGGTTATCTTGGTAAAAATATATTAGGAAGTAATTTCTCTCTTGAACTTCAAATTTTTTCAGGCGCGGGAAGCTATCTCTGCGGAGAAGAAACAGCACTATTGGCTTCAATTGAAGGGAAAAAGGGTCGTCCACAGATAAAGCCGCCTTTCCCAACACAATCAGGGTATAAAGGCTTCCCTACACTAATTCACAACGTAGAAACCCTGACAAACATACCAAAAATTATCGAGAAAGGGCCAGAATGGTACACAAGCCTTGGAACAGATGATAGCCATGGGACAAAACTCATATCACTTTCCGGAGATGTTAAGAACCGAGGATTATATGAAGTACCCTTTGGAACAAGTTTTCATGAAATAATTTACGAATACGGAGGAGGCCCTCTTGAAGGCCACACAGTAAAAGCTGTGAACATAGGGGGTGCGTCAGGAGTTCTTGTCCCGCCAGATAGACTTCATGTATCTCTTGAATACGGAACCTGCGCCGAAGAAGAAATAACAATCGGTTCAGGAGCAGTATTTGTTCTCGATGAAAGACGTGATATTCTTGACAATGTCCACAACAGAGTCAGATTTTTCCTTCATGAAAGCTGCGGCAAATGTACACCATGCAGAGAAGGTCTAAGACAGGCAAATATCCTTCTTGAAAGATTCAGAAATGCTGAGGCTTCATATAACGATCTGGAAAAACTTGAGAGATACACAAGAGTAATGCAGGACGCGTCATTCTGTGGACTCGGACAGGCTGCAGGAAATAGTCTAAAAACATCTTTTCATTACTATAGAGATGAATATATCAGCAAAATAAGAAATGAAGAGCCAGCCGAGGTAATAGCATGAATAATAACGTAGAAATCACACTAAACGGAAACAAAATATCAGTTCCAGCATACATCTCTATTATGGAAGCAGCAAAAAGAAACGGGATTAATCTACCAAGCCTATGCCATCATCCTGATCAAAGAGTAAAAGCACACTGCCGAGTCTGTGTTGTTGAGGTTGAAGGTCGTAAAAATCTTGTACCGTCATGTTCAACTCAGGTTGCGGATGGAATGGTAATCAAAACAAATACCGCTCGAGTCAGAGAAACTGTAAAAACTATAGTAGAATTAATCCTGGCAGATCATCCTCAGGAATGCCTTACCTGCATCAGAAACGGGAACTGTGAACTACGTCAGCTCTCAGATAAACTGGGACTCACAAATATTCAGGCAGAACCAAGCGTAAAGCGATATCCCATCGATCTTTCATCTTCAACCCTTGTAAGAGATAATAACAAGTGTATAAAGTGCGGAAGATGTGCAGAAGTATGCCACCATGTACAGGAAGTAGGCATACTTTACAGTCATAACCGCAGTACTGAAATATGTATTTCGCCTGAATATGGAAAGAAACTCTCTGAAGTATCATGCGTACATTGCGGACAGTGTGTTTTAGCTTGCCCTGTTGGTGCAATTTATGAAAAAGATGAGACATCCAAAGTTTGGGATGCAATTCAAGATCCAGAAAAACATGTCATTGTTCAAACAGCTCCTTCAATCAGGGTTTCAATAGCAGAAGAATTTGGTCTGCCTGCCGGAAATGTTTCAACCGGAAAACTGGTCAGTGCGTTACGAAATCTTGGATTTGATAAAATTTTTGATACTGACTTTGCTGCTGATGTAACAATCATGGAAGAAGGTAACGAACTTCTTCAGCGCCTTAAAACTGGCGGAACATTACCGATGCTGACATCCTGCAGCCCTGGTTGGATCAATTATATTGAACAGTATTATCCGGAACTTCTTGCTCATGTATCTTCATGTAAATCACCCCAGCAAATGTTTGGCGCACTCGCAAAAACCTACTACTCAAAAGTAAGCGGCATTCCAGCTGAGAAGATCTTTGTGGTATCAATAATGCCGTGTACAGCCAAAAAGTATGAAGCACAAAGAGAAGAAATGCGAGACAGCGGCTTTCAGGATGTTGATGTGGCCCTAACAACAAGAGAACTTGGAAGAATGCTTAGAAGTACTGGAACAGATTTCTCAACACTCCCAGAAGGACAGTATGATGAACCTATGGGAGACTCTACCGGTGCCGCAGCTATATTTGGAGCAACAGGTGGAGTAATGGAAGCAGCGCTTAGAACTGTCTATGAAGTACTGACAGGTGAAGAACTTAAAAAACTTGAATTTGAAGAAGTCCGAGGCATGGAAGGAGTGAAAAGTTCAACAGTAGATATTGCAGGGTCACCGGTAAAAGTTGCTGTAGCTCACGGACTTTCCAATGCAAAAAAAATATTGGAATCAATAAAGTCAGGAAAGGCAGACTATACCTTTATAGAAGTTATGTGCTGTCCCGGAGGCTGTATAGGCGGAGGAGGCCAACCTTACGGGTCAACAAACGCCAGACGGCAGGAAAGGATTGAAGCTCTCTACAGGCTTGATAAAGACATGGAATTGAGAAAATCTCATGAGAACCCGGCAGTTAAAAAATTATACGATGATTTTCTTGGATGCCCTCTTGGAGAGACCTCTCACAAGCTCCTTCATACCCATTATTCCGACAGAAGCGCATAACACCTTTTTACTCGAACAGCCGCTCATATTTAGAGCGGCTGTTCATTATCAATTCTAAAAAACCTTCAGACCTAAATTCCACATAAACCAACAGAGAGAAGAATGTCAAAATTTTTACGGGGAATAAAAACCTCACGGCGACTCAACAATATAAAGATTGTTGAGTTTATTATTCTTTGTTATAGTATTTACTTATGAGAAAATATATTTTAATTACGCTACTTCTAATTTTACCGGAATTCACAATACTTGCTTCAGACATTTTAAAAGAACAAGATTTTAATGTTATTGGCATTCAGTTTGAAGTGAAACCTGAAATTTATATAACAGAACAAATATTTTTCAAATCTGTTGAAAAACGTATAGCTGAAGCAGAAAAAAGTGAAGCAAAACCAGATTTAATCATTTTTCCGGAATACATAGGAGTCTTTTATCAGCTAATAGATTACAACAATACTATTTTCAGACATAATAATTTTGCCACCGCTTTAACAGATATTCTGACTAAAAACCCTGAAATGACTTCACTAAAAGATATATTTGCCTGCTCAAACAAGGTTTCAAGTTATCTTGAGAACTGGGCAGAGCTGGCAAAAAAATATAACACAGCGATTATTGCAGGAAGCTGTTTTACCAAAACACAAGACGGAGAGATAAAAAATACAACATTTGTATTCAACAAAGAAGGAAAACTAATTTACAAACAAAATAAAGTTTTTCTTACAGATTTTGAAAAATCTATAATACAGCTGTCTCCCGGAAATCTATCTGATTGCAGTTTTTTTAATATCAATGATCATAAGATTGCAATTACAATTTGCCGTGACACCTATTCTACAGAATGGGAGAATAAAAGTAATGGGGCATTTCTTTGGATAGACATAAAAGCTAATGGAGAAGTTTTTGACAATTATCAGCGTGAAAGTTTTA
>JAQQAK010000300.1 GCA_028527945.1 Spirochaetaceae bacterium | reverse complement strand
CTCTTTAAAACCCAACCGGGAATTTAAAGAGGCTATATTACTTAGATTTACCACCAAGTTCTGTCAACAAAACAGCAGCAAGAACAAGTGAGAAACCGATACCGATTCTTAGAGTCATTCCCTCACCAAGAAAAAGAATTCCAAAAACCATAGCAAAAACAGATTCAAGCGACCAAAGAATAGAAGCATGTGTTGCGTTTGTCCATTTTAACGCCACATTAGATAGCAAATGACAAACAATTGAACCAAAGACAACTAGATAAACAAGCTGTAGAATCTCTTTACCACCGAATGAAATATTATTTGGAACAGGTTCAAGGAAGGCTGCAACAACCAAGGCCAGAAGACCTCCGGTAAACATCTCAAGTATTGTAAGATTAATTGGATCATACTTTTTAGAATAAATATCAAACCCTATAATTCCACAGGCAAAAGACACCGCAGCTATAATAGTGAGAAGATCTCCCTGATTAAATCCACCGCCCATATCTAAAGACAATAAAGCAATTCCTGAAATAAGAATTCCAGCACAAATCAAAGCCTTAAATCCCGGAAACTCCTTCTTCAGAAGCCAGACAAGAAAAGGAACCATAACAACATATGAAGCCGTCAAAAAGCCGGATTTTCCTGCTGTTGTTTTTACCAACCCCACAGTCTGAAGAGTAAAGCCTGCAAAAAGAAAAACACCAAGAATAAACCCCGCAAAAACTTCCTTTTTACTTACATTACGAAAATTACGCCAAAATATAGGAAGCATTAAAAGAGATGCGGCAATGAAGCGAAAAGCATTTACCCAACATGGAGAAAGGTAATCCAACACATCTTTAACCACAACATATTCTCCTCCCCATAAAAGAGCGGAAGATAAAATCATAAAATCAGCTAAAATAGATTTTTTTCTGGTATCCATACTGAACATTATTATACTAATCTTATATAAATCTATACTATAATCTGACATGGAGGTAATAAAAAGCTGATTATGGAAAATGACAAGTTTATTTTTATTAATGGATTCTCTCAGAAAGAAACTATGGAAATAATAAAAGCTGTAAAAAGTATTACAGATAAACCAGGCGACATAGCTTTTGCAATGGGAACTGAAACAAACAGAAACTGGGTTGTTAAAGATCTTATAAAAGAAGTTCGCGAAGAACATGAGTATATGACCAAAAAACAAGAAAACTGAACCTCTTGAAATAAGTCATAGATTTCATAGCTATGGTGATTTATATAGAATACAAGTTGTATTTTTTTCTTCATTTAATCATGAGACACAATTTCAAAACTTTCAAAGTTTAAAAATTGTATCAACCTGATAACAATTTTAGTCCCCATAAAATAGTACAGGGCAATGACATTGTTTCTGCATGTAGATATAATATAATATCAGAAACAATTCAGGAGCCACTTATGAAGGTCTATTGCGGGGATATTCTCACTTGTGATGAAAAAAATAATATATTCAAATACCTTGTAGAAGATGAAGGCAGAATAATTTTTACAGGAAACAAGCTTCCCGAAAAATATTCTAAATACACCATTGAAGATTTAAACGATAAAGCGCTTTGTCCGTCTTTTGCTGACACACACCTGCATTTCGCAAGCATGTCACTCTTTAATTCTGGCGTTAACGTTATGGACGCTAAAAGTAATACAGATATTCAAAAAGCTTTAAAAGACTTTTTACCCAAAACAAAGGCAAAAATTATTATAGCGTTTGGAGCATCACCTCATTCTGTTAAAGAAAAACATCTTTTATCCAGAGAGGAATTAGATCAGGTTTCATCAGACCGACCTATTATGGTTGTAAAATACGATGGTCATGCATGTATCATAAACACCCCGTTTATAAAGATTCTTCCAGAAAACGTAAAAACACTCCGTGGATACGACGCGGAAACCGGAGAAATGAATCAGGAAGCGTTTTTTGCGATATCAGACTTTGTAAGTAATTCAATACCAGTAAATGAACTCATAAAATCCATGAGATCTTCAATTGATTTTATGGCATCAAGAGGAATAGGCTTAATGCACACTGTAAGCGGTGTTGGATTTCCTAAAGATCTTGATGTAGACATGGAACGTTATATAGGAAGAAGCGCACAGAATGGTTTTCAAACAAGATTGTTTTTTCAGACGATGGATGTTGAGAAAGTCAAAAAACGCAAACTACCAAGAATTGGTGGATGTTTTGCTACAGCCCTTGACGGATGTTATGGCTCTGTTGACGCTGCTATGATAAAACCATATGAAGATTCAGAAAACTATGGAGTTCTATATTATACCGATGAAGAAGTTATAGATTTTTGCAAAAAAGCAAACCGTGCAGGTCTTCAAATTGAAGTTCACGCAATAGGAGACGCGGCCTTTAACCAGGCAACAAAGGCAATAAAAGCAGCACTTGATGATTACCCAAGAGAAGATCATAGACATGGCATTATTCACGCTTGCCTCCCAACCGAAGAAGGGCTTGAGATATGCAAAGAATATAAAATTCACATCCCACTTCAGACATCTTTTATTGATTGGCCCCAGGAACCAGGAAGTTACTTGAAAAGTATACTTGGTAATCGTGAAGAAAAATTGAATCCGCTAAGAACATTTGTTGACAATGAAATTGTAATCTCTGCTGGTTCAGATGCTCCATGTACGATGCCAGATCCAATGCTATGGATTCATAACGCCTGTAATCATTCTGTCAAAGAACAGACTCTCACTATTGAAGAAGCCATGAGAATGGCCACATATTGGGGATACTGGACAAGTTTTGATGAAAAAGAGCGCGGTTCACTTGAAGAAGGAAAAATCGCTGACATGGTCATTCTTGAAAAAAGCCCTTATAAAGTTCCTGTAGAATCTTTAAAAGACATCAAGATAGAAAAACTTTACCTTGAGGGAAAAGAATATAAGAAACAACATGGAAGTTGGCTCCTCTCAGTTCTTAAAGGCTTCTTCAGTTCAAAATTAGTCTAAAAATAATGAATAATTCTGAACAAGCATTCATTAGCGCTGGAATAGATATAGGAACAACAACAACTCAAGTCATTTTCAGTAAAATCAGGATAAAAGATACAAGTGGATTCGGCTTTATTCCTAAAATAAGCATTACAGATAAAAAAATCATTTATCGAAGCAGAATCCACTTAACTCCGCTAACACATGAAAACGAGATTGACGCGCTGGCTGTAAAAGAACTCATTCTTAACGAATACGCTAAAGCAGGAATAGCCCCCTCAGATATTGAATCAGGTGCTGTTATAATAACAGGAGAAAGCGCAGAAAAAAGAAACGCTAAAGCTGTTACAGCAGCAATTTCTGAAATAGCAGGAAACTTTGTTGTTGCAGCTGCAGGAGGCAAGCTGGAATCTGTTCTGGCAGGAAAAGGCTCAGGAGCAATGACGCTCTCAAAAAAGACCGGTAAACGTGTAGCTAACCTGGACATAGGAGGCGGAACAACTAATATTTGCCTGTTTAATAATGGCAAAGTTGAAGAAGCCATTTGTGTTGATATTGGCGGAAGACTGATAAGAATTGATTCTGACAAGATTAGTTATAGCTCTGCTAAAATCAAAGAGTGTATCAAAAATCTTGGACTGAATATCAAAGAGGGGCAGAATATTTACAATAATAATATTGTTTCTGATTTAGAAACTATAGCCTCGTCAATGACAAGTTACCTAACTTACTGTATAGATCCTGAGATGTCCCTGCCTAAAGAATGGAAAGACTCTCCTAATACGCGGCTTAGCAATAGACCTGATATAATCACAATATCAGGTGGTGTCGCTGATTGTATAGAAAAAATAACATCAGATAGTTTTGCCTATGGAGATATAGGAATTTTGCTGGGTAGAAAAATCAAAGAATCTACACTTACAAATACATCTTTTTATCAAAAAAGTGATGAAACAGTTAACGCCACTGTAATTGGAGCCGGAAACTTTAGCTTTGAAATATCAGGAAGCACTATCGATTACCGAAACTCAACCTTTCCCCTAAAAAATGTTCAAATAATCGATATAGAAATTGATAATACAGCATCAACAATAAAAAGAAAAATAGAACAATTCTGCTCTGAATATCAGAATTCAACTTTTGCCTTGGCAGCTGAAGGCATAAAATGCCCAACTTTCAAACAGATAGAAGAAACCGCTAAACTTATTTCATCAGTATTTAATTTTCCTGAATATCAGAATAAACCTGTGATAATAATTATAAAAGAAGATATGGCAAAAGCATTTGGTCAGGCGCTAAGACGAAAACTTGATAATAACAGACAAGTAATTTGTATAGATGGTATTGACTGCGGTATTGGAGATTACATAGATATTGCTAAACCTGTTGCCTCAGGACAAGCCGTTCCTGTTGTAGTAAAAACACTTATTTTTTGAGGAAAGCAATTTAACCTCATCAGTAAAAGGATGGATTAATGATCTTAAAAACTAAATTATATGGAAAATCATACCAGTTTGACTCTGTAAAACAAGTCCTGTCAAAAGCATCCGAGCTAAAATCAGGAGATACGATGGCTGGACTTGCGGCTGAGAGTAAACTGGAGCGAATAGCAGCCAAAGTAGTTTTAAGTGATCTTACAGTAAATGATATAACAGAAAATCCTTCAGTAGCCTATGAGAAAGATGCAGTCACGCGCCTTATAATGGACGATCTGGATTCTGAAGCATTCTCTAAAATAAAAAATTGGAGTATTGGAGAGCTTAGAGAATGGATACTTGATGAAAACACCACTTCAGAGATGATCCTTAAAACCAGTAAAGGTTTAACAAGTGAAAACATATCCGCAGTCTCAAAACTTATGGGAAACATGGATCTTGTTTATGCCGGAGCAAAACTAAAAATAAAAGCAACCTGCAATACAACAATTGGTGGGAGCAATACAATAGCATGCCGGCTTCAGCCTAATCATCCGACAGACAATATTGATGGAGTAATAGCGTCAACACTTGAAGGCTTAAGTTTTGGATCGGGAGACGCCCTGCTTGGATTAAATCCAGCAGTTGATACCGTTGACAGCACAATTGCAATATGGAATATATTTCAGGAAATAAAAGAAAAACTGGAAATTCCAACACAAACCTGTGTACTTTCTCATGTAACGACCCAAATGGAAGCACTAAAAACAGGAGCAACAGCTGATTTATGCTTTCAGTCCATTGCGGGAACAGAAAAAGCCTGCGCGGCATTTGGTATCAATATTGAAATGTTAGAAGAAGCACAGGCTGCTTTTTTAGAACATGGTACAGCAAAAGGTAAAAATGTCATGTATTTTGAAACCGGACAAGCATCAGAACTTTCATCTTCCGCCCATTATGAAAGTGACCAGGTAACAATGGAATGCAGATGCTACGGTCTTGCAAGACATTTTAATCCATTTCTGGTTAACACCGTTGTGGGTTTTATGGGGCCGGAATATATATATGATGGCAAACAGCTTATAAGAGCCGGACTTGAAGATGTATTTAACGGACACCTTCATGGTCTACCAATGGGATGCGATGTTTGCTACACAAACCACATGCCAGCGGATCAGAATGATAGTGAGGTTCTCGCAATGCTTCTCGCACAGGCAGGCTGTCATTATTTTATGGGGGTTCCTCAAGCTGATGACATTATGCTGATGTACCAATCTACCGGTTTTCATGATATTGCGACACTCAGAGAACTTACAGGAAAAAGGCCAATTCCAGAATTTCAAAAATGGCTTGAAAATTACGGATTCATGCAGAATGGCAAATTAGGCCCCGAAGCTGGTAACATAGATTTACTTCTTGAAAAACTTTAAAGGAAGCAGCAATGAAAGATATAACTGAAAAACCAATGCAACAATGGATAAGCAAAGACAACAAAGCAGAAAAAGCTCTAAAACGAGTAAAACAAAATACTACTGCCAGAATAGGAATTGGAAGATCCGGTGCACGTTACAAAACTGATGCTTTTTTACGTTTTTGGGCAGATCAATCTGCGGCTTCTGATGCAGTTTTCACAGAAGTTACACCAGAAACAATCGTAAATCTTGGCCTTTTTGAAATAAAAACTAAATGCCGCAGCAAATTTGAAATGATAACCCGCCCCGACTGGGGAAGAATTATAGAAAAAGATCAACAGCAGATATTAAAAGAAAAGTGTGTAAAAGATCCAGATGTACAGATTTACTTTGGTGACGGGTTAAGTTCCCCATCAATATCAGCAAATGCTGAAGATATGCTTCAGGTTTTAAAACTTGGGCTTGAACATGAAGGGCTTAGTGTTGGAACACCTTTTTTTGTACGCTATTGCAGAGTAAACACCGCGCGCACCATTGGCCCCCTTCTTAACGCAAAGGTGGTCTGTGTTCTTATAGGAGAACGCCCAGGAATGCAGACTGATGAAAGCATGTCCGCATATATTGCTTATAAACCACACCCCCAGATGCTCGAATCAGAGTATACTGTTGTTTCAAATATCAGCCGTCATGGTATTGCCCCAGTAGAAGCCGCAGCTCATATAGTAGAGCTCATTTTAAAAATCTCAAAAGCAAAAAAAAGCGGAATTTCTCTATAGCACAAAAGACACTATTGACATAATAACAAATACTAAATACTATAAAAGCGATAACTTTAAGGAGGCAGATTTTTTATGACAATGACAACTTTAAAATTTTCATATATTACTTTCATCGTCATGACTCCATTGCGAGGGGATCTGTCGTAGCCTAATATAAACATTAAAAGGTTGCCGCAGTTCTCCGGAATTGCGGCTTTTTTATTGCTCTCAGAGGTAGAGCAAATTTATTTGTTAGCCGTAAACATTTATTGTTTGCGGCTTTTTTTTATTTGTCTTATTCAAATGCAGAATACCGCTGTACCAAAGGCATTCTGTAGAGCCTCTTTAAAACACCGGTTGGGTTTTAAAGAGGCTTTGAAGAAAAATTAACAATATTAAGTAATTATATATAGTATAACAAGTTGTAATTTTTTCTTCATTTACATTAAGGTAGCTCTTTCAGAAACTCTGAGACTAAAGTCTCTAAGTTCTGAAAGAGCCTCTGTATAATAACTTATTTTACTTCAGGAATTTCAGGTGTAAAATTTTTCCAATCAGGAATTTTAAAATCACTCGGGAATTCAGATTTTGTAATAGGATACCATTTCTGATTTCTGCCAAACATAGCTATTTTACCTCTAACAATAAGAGCGTCTCCGT
>JAQQAK010000299.1 GCA_028527945.1 Spirochaetaceae bacterium | reverse complement strand
AATATTCATTTGTTTCTATTCCTGAAAATACAGTTGTTTATGTAGATGGAAAATATATTGGAGCTACTCCTTGTAAATCTTATGTTAGCGCGGGAGCTCATAAAATTACATTAGAAAAAAAGCATTTTGAAACTTCTAATGAAAATGTTGTAACAAAAGGTCGTTTGTTTTTTTCTTTATTTTCAAAACGAAAAGAAACATATTCAGCAACCTTAAAATTGACTGAACCAGATAAATTAATGGCTGATTCATTTAATGAGTTTGCGCGATGGGGCATGGTTGATAATTTTTATGAGAATTATCAACCAAAAGAAGTGTTAACACCTTTATTTGTAGCTTTGAAAGTTTCAGGTTTTAATAATACTGTTAAGATGAAGTCTTTTTTATATAGTGCCTTACCTTTTGTTCATAATGAACTTCTTTATGAAGATTTTGTAAATGCTGTTGTAATTTTTGAAGAAATAACAACTGGAGAAAATGTTACAATAAGCTCAAATATTACAGAGACTTTTACTCAATTAAAGTTTTTTAAAGATTCTGTCAAATTTATGGAGAATTTACCATTCTGGTTTTATACCTTGCTATCTGAAGATAATAGAGAATCTGAAGTAAGCTGGTATCCTGCGGTACAAGAAGATTACAGTGTATTTTTAGGTGATTTCCAAAATGATTATCCTTCTGCTATGGCAAGAATAAGCATAGATGGAATGAGCTTTATTAGATTGTCAGGCGGACAATTTTTAGCCGGAGCTGATGGTAGCAGTTTTCCATATCCTGTTGCAGTAAAAGATATGTTCATTATGGATCGTGAAGTAACAAATGAATTGTATAAATTATTTTTAGTAGAAAATCCTGATTGGAGAAAAGAAAACATAGATCAGCTAATTGCTGAGAATCTTGTAAATGAAGATTATTTAAAAGACTTTGAACAGTCAAAAGATGATCAGCCTGTTAATTTTGTTTCATGGTATGCCGCAAACGCTTTTTGTAAATGGTTTGAAAAAGAAATGCCTGATTATATGTCAGATTATGATGTGAAACTTCCTGACGAGTATCAATGGGAATGGGCAGCTCTTACTGATTCAGATGATGCTGGAATCTTTAAATCAAGTTCTTTAAATGGCGCTTTATCTGTATCTGGCAGATATCCTAATGGCAGCGGTATTTATGATTTGAAAGGTAATCTTTGGGAATGGTGTGATAACTGGTATGCTCCTGCCGCTGGACTTATTACATCAAGAAATCCATCTTATAACGAACCATATTATGGTAAATACCCTGGTATTGAAAAAGTTGTAAGAGGTGGATGCTGGGCAAATGATGACATAAAGATTTCAGATAGAGGCTCACAACCTCCATCATGGTGTACAGAATTTTCAGGTTTTAGACCTATTTTGGTTAAGAGGATAGATGGCGAAGAAAGGTAAAAAAAACGAATTTAGTGAAGACGGTGTAAAAATATTATCAGTTAATAGAAAAGCACGTTTTAATTATATAGTAGAAGAAACGCTTGAATGTGGAATAGAGTTAAAGGGCACTGAAGTTAAATCACTCAGAAATGGTAAGTTTTCTTTTTCTGACAGTTACGCGATTGTTAACAAACTTGAACTTTGGCTTATTCAATTTCACATTTCTCCCTATGATTTTGGAAATATTCATAATCATGACGCAGACAGAAATAGAAAACTTCTTGCTCATAAACAAGAAATAAAAAGACTTTCACGTAGAATCGATGAGAAAGGTATTACACTTGTTCCATTAAGGCTTTATTTAAAGAACTCTAAAATAAAGGTTGAGATTGGACTATGTAAGGGAAAAAATGTTCAGGATAAAAGAAATACAATAAAGGAGCGTGATGAAAAACGCTCTGTAGAACGAGAGTTCAGACAACGATTTTAGACTTGAATTTATTATAATTTGATCTTATATTATTTTAAACTTGTGCGCCGGGGGTGCACTGGTTTCGACTGACGGATGTTGCGGTTCAGGCTGCATGCAGAGCTCTAACTCTTTAAACTGGAAAACAAATGTAATTGCCGAAGATAATTTCGAAGCTGATTACGCTTTAGCTGCTTAATTAATGCAGCGCGGGACGTTGATATGCTGCACCGAAGATCAGCTGCTCCTGAAATAAATCAGTGCTTGCTGTTTATTGAGTCTGAGCAGTAAACAGGACAACTTTTCAGAATATAGTTTGTGATGGTATGTTTCTTCGCCTTTTACAGACCGAAAACTTAAGAAAGAAACTAAGCATGTAGATGTTTGTTTCGGGCCCGTTAGGACGGGGGTTCGATTCCCCCCACCTCCACTATTAAATCCTTATTTTAAGTGAATATTAAAACTTAAAATAAGGATTTTTTATGACTGATTATGCCCCCCAAATATTATCTATATGTAGCCATAAGTAATGACTAAATATCAAAAACTAAGTTACAAGAGATGTATATTATCCTATTCCATTATTAATAATTTGTTTATTTAAAGATGCTATTACTGTGTTGCTAAACCTAAATATAAAATAGTTTTAAAATCGCAGAATTGTAAATCTTATGTAAAAGTTATTCAATTACAATTTTTGGTTCCCTATAAAGTAAAATGATTGTTTTTTACATGCAGCGACCTCCAAAAATACAGGGGTATTAAAACTGGCCTCCGTCTGCTTTCTTAAGACTTCGAGAGGAGTTTCTCCTCCCAGGATTTTTCTTGGATATGTAGTTATACAGCGTTATAACGCATTGTTGAGCTCAAATTTGACTCTATATGCTGAACCATTCCTCTTTTAAGATCTCTACGGATAGTTTGTTCATGTTTACACAATAGTTTTCCTAACAATGTAGGGTTTGTTATTTTTTGATATCCATTTGTTCCATTATGATAATATTTCAATCTTAGTCTCTCTTCCCAGATAAAATGTGTATTCTTGCATGCCTTTTCTATGATAAACTTATTTCGTCCCATGGCTTTCCTGTTGTTATTTCGTTTTTGCAGACTTATTATAACAATTTGCCATGGGGCTTTCTTTTTAGTTTTTGACGTGTATTTTATTTTACTGGACGCAAAATAATTTTTTTGAAAAAAATTATTTGACAGATAAAGCAAATTTTCCTATTATCAGGTAGTATCCTTAGCTATGGCATTACTGATATCTGCGTATTGGAAAGTTAATATGAAAAGAACGAACACAAGTAAAGCCTCCCAAACCGGCAGTACGACAAAAAAACAAAGGACGCAAAAGAAAAAGCTTCCTCAAAAACTCCCTCTAAAAAGCAGTCGATATCTAAATCATCTACCGTAAGAAAAAAAACAGAATCAAAAAAATTTACTTATGTTCAGGATGTTGCACAACGGGCGAAAGGGGGGGGCTTTTACGAACAGGATAACTATCTATGCCTGGACTACAGAAATAAGCAAATGAAATTAAGTTGGGACAGCGGCACAGTCACTGACTATAGAGAAGACCGCCGTCTTCATATTTCCGGGGGCGGATCATCATCATATACCGACCGACAGTAACGGCAATGTACAAGTCTATTCAAACCCGATTAGATCAAATACGACTGTTCACAAAAGCATGATGTTAAAAGCCAACAACGGCAACCTCACTCCCTATCAGTATGTCGATCTTCCAATACTCATTCGTGACGGAAATATCTTAAAAAATGTGTGGGTAGAAACTGATAAAGGGACATCTGCTACCGCAGTGCTTAATAGTACTACTGGGTATTATCATGCTCGAGATATTAGTGATTATGATCTAATAACATTGGGACTACATGAACGACGCCCTTCATTTTTAAGGGTTCTGATCCTTATTATCCTTATAGCTGGAACATTATCTCTTCCCTATATTTTTGCATCAATGACTCCTGAAAAAGCTGAATACTTTTATGCGAATGCTCCGAAATTCATTGCTAAACCTTTTTATTCACTCTATCTAGCATACGAGGACACATACTATTTTTACAATAAAATCATAGATGCAAAAGAAGCTGGTGATGACAGTAAAGTAAATCTGTATAATGTACTGGATATTCTCTATATTTATCCAAGATCATTTTACGAAACGACAGGAAGTCCAAAGTTTTTATTCGTCCCGATTGCGATTTTTTTTATAATTCCCTATTTATTCAAGCGCAGAAAATGGAAAAAGAAAACAAAAAAAATGATCGATGAATTAACTCTCTCTTGCACGTCGCGTATAAGGCTATCTACTGATAATGTCTGTTATGTAGAAAACTACTGAACAGAATATGTTAAATACAATTAGGATTTAGGACTCTATTTATAGATAAAATTTTTAATAGATTAGTATAAATCTGTGGTTTATTAGGAAATATATAAAACCTCAGCTCCTGATTTAGGATATTACGGTAAAAAATATTATAAGAATTAAGGAACTTATAGATTTTTCAAGGACTTAATAAACAATTGTCCTTGGCAACAGAAACATGATAGAATTATTCATAAATATGATTTTCGTGGTAAGAAAATAGCCTGAAAATCATAGTAATATAAAGAAATGTGTACAGAATGAATGGTTTATACTTTAAAATAAAGTAGAAAAAGGAAGATAGATAAATGGCCGCTTTT
>JAQQAK010000298.1 GCA_028527945.1 Spirochaetaceae bacterium | reverse complement strand
ATACATGAGAAAATTCTTGAAATATCAGGAAATTTCTCATGTATGCCATTAATTTTAAAGATTTTCCGGTAACATGTTTGACTGCAATATTTAAAATTAATGGCATACATGAGAAATTTCCTGATATTTCAAGAATTTTGTTATATCCATCTATTCCATAGTTTTGTCTGATATATGTTGTAAGGTGATATCCCATAACATACCAGCTTTGAACTCTTTTGTTGTATGAGCCATAAGTTCCCAACGAAGATTTATCGTATCCGCTTCTTACTCCGTTAAGTGTATTTGTTCTTAGGCCTCGTTCAAACTGAGCCATTCTTCCTCTACCCTGAGAACTCAGCAAGGTCTCAGTTAGGACAGCGTCTCCTTCCCAGACCCATGATGGTAGTGCAAAGTGAGAGGTTATAGATGTTCCATAGTTTCCAAAAATCCAGCCGGAAAAAGCTGTAAAGCCTCTTTGTATTTTTTCATTTTGCATAATATGTCTGATTTCATGACTACATAAAGCTGGAAACCATGTCCCGCTGCCAAGAAAACCAGTCTGAGGTGTTATGCTGTATAGTTCTGAGAATTCCGGCGCGCTTGCAACATAACCGTTAGATTCTGATAACGTGTTATTGATAATAATTGGCCATTTCTTCTTGGCCTTAACACCAAGACTCATGCTATCTGCCGGATAGCAGGCATCTACTAAAGTTGCAAAATCTTTTGCCTGATCTGACAACTCTTCAGGAAAGATTAATACAAAATACTTTGTTTCGATCTGTTTCCATTTAATATTTGATGGAAACTGTACATTGTCTAATGTTTGACTAAAGCTATAAACGCAAGTCAACAAAAAAAATAGGATAAGAAAATATTTTTTATTGTTCATAGTGAAATAAGTTATACTGATATGATTAATTATTTCAAGTATGTAGAGGCTCTTACAAAACTTAGAGACTTTAGTCTCAGAGTTTCTGAAAGCGCTACCTTAATGTAAATGAAGAAAAAATAACAACTTGTTATGCTATATATAATTATCTAGTGTTGTTAAATTTTCTTCAAAGCCTCTTTAAAACCCAACTGGGATTTTGAAAGAGGCTCATGTACTTTAGTCGTTTAAAGCTAAATAACTTATCCCAATATTTTCATGAAGTCGGTCATCAAATTGTTAAAATCTACAGTGTTGCTGCAAGTCTTTTTTGATGAAATACACCATCCCGGAATATGGAAAGGTTTGGACACAAAGTGTTCCGCCCACTTATCAGACACTCCCATTGAAGCTGTATATGAAAAATACTGATAAAACATATCATTATTTTTTTCAAAGTCTTTTGTTATAAGTTCTCTATCAGTATTTTTTACGTAATTCATAAAACCGAGACATTTTTCATAAACCTGATCACCTTCACTTGTTCTTTGAGTCATCATGTTAAGAACAATAATTATTATAAAGGAAGATATCATTGACAGCACGTATCTAAATCCACCGCTGCCTCCCCCTACAATCCAGAAGGCTGTAAGGCCTACTGCTAACCCTGTTATGAGGATAAATATTATAAAAATGAAGGTCCATGAATGTTCAGATCTTAACCTTGCGGGTTTTGCAAGAATTGAACTTATAAAATAGAGTGAAATAAGAATTAGCGCATTTATGATAATCGTAAGAACCGGGCCAAATCGAAATTGATTGCCTAGTACAAAAAGTTCTATAAAAATTAACTTTGCAACAGGAAGAGTCGCTATCAAGCTTACAAGAAGCATGTAGGGACGGCCGTCAGCAGAAAATATTCTTTGCTCGTTATTTGTTGTAAAGTATTTAATTATTTTACGCTTTGTTCTGCGCAGCCTGTTTTTTGCGACATGCGAAAGTTTTTTCCATTCAAGTTCAGTTCCATTTCCATATTTATTGAAAAGCTTATCAAAAAGATAAATTTCATAGCTTCTTGAGCTGTAGGGAATATCCATAATTTTTTCTAACTTGAAGTTGTCATCACAATTTATTTTAATATATCCACGTTCTGCCCAATTTATTATTAGAGTACTTATATCTGAGTTTTCAACTTTCCCAGTCATTATATAGGAAATCTCTGAAGGCAGTATACCTTCCGGAGGTGCTGTTTCTGTAGAAGGAAATACATCGTTTCCTAACCCTCTGTAGTACCAAATAATTATAGGAACTACAATTAGTATTATATCAAGGATAAAATCTATAAAAATCATATTACTAGTATATATCTTATCTGCTTTGATAATCAATTGCAGATATTACTGCTATTATGTTATCTTTTAATGAAATGGAAGTAATAATAATAGAAGACGATTCAGCGATAGCATCTTTTCTCGCTAAAGGACTCAAAGAAGCTGGGTTTATAGCGGATCATTGTGAATCAGGAGAAGAGGGGCTTTTAATGATCCAGGGCGGAGACTATGATGCCGCAATTATAGATATAATGCTTCCTGGAATTGATGGGTTAACAGTAATAGAAGAACTTCGTGGAGGGGGGTATCAGCTTCCCATTATTGTATTAAGCGCAAAGCGTTCTGTTGATGACAGAATTAGAGGGCTACAAAAAGGTGGTGACGATTATATTGTAAAACCTTTTTCTTTTTCAGAGCTGCTCGCAAGGCTTCAAGCCCTTTTAAGACGTTCCGGGATGAAGCAGGATACCACCACAGTCATGGATAGCTGCGGAATAAGTTTAAATCTTGTTACTCGTGAAGTTTTCCGCAATAGCCGAAAAATAGATTTGAATCCAAAAGAGTTTTCTCTTCTTGAATATCTTATGCATAACCAGGGAATGGTTTTATCAAAGACAATGATAATGGAACATGTTTGGGGGCTTGATTTTGATCCTCAAACAAATGTTGTTGATGTACTTGTCTCAAGACTAAGGGCTAAGATAGATAAAGAAGTTGAACATAAACTTATTCATACTATTCGCGGGGTAGGCTACGTTTTAAAGGACGCATAGCTAAATGAAGATAAGCAGAAACAGGGTAGAATGGAAATTCACAGCTATATTTGGGGCCATTTTCTGGATTACCGCAATAATTCTTTACGCGTTTGTTTTTTTATACATTTATACTGAGCTAAGGCAGGAATCCCGCATGGGAATTCAGGTTCGTCTTCTTGGTTATTGGGCCGTAGAAAAGTCCTCCGGGCTTGATGAGCTTAAAGATACTATAGATGTAAATAAAATTCTTTCGGGAGAAGAACCATTCTTTGTTAGAATAGCAGACAGTCTTAATAATACGGAATATCTTGCAGTTCCCAAGCACTGGTCGAGCTTTGATTTTTCTGTTCTTGAGAAGAAAATGCCTGTTTCTGGAAATTTTATTCTTTTAAAATCAGAAACACTTGGTTATATGATAGAGACCGGCTGTATTCAAATTTCAGAAGATCATTATTTACAGGTTGGGGTTAGTGATGAGAATCGAAGAAAAATTATGCGTCTGCTTTCTGAAAGTTTTACAGCCGCGCTTATTGTTCTTGTTGTTGTAAGTTCAATAATAGGATTTACTGTTGCCTTCAATTTTTTACGGCCTGTAAGAGCTCTTGAGAAAACTGTTGGTGAAATAATTAAAACAGGTAAAATTGACAGCCGTATTGTTGAAAACAAAGGTGCCGGTGAGCTTGATAAGCTAGCTGTCTCATTTAATCAAATGCTTCAAAAAATAGAAGAGCTTGTTTATGGAATGAAAGGCGCATTAGACACTGTTGCGCACGATTTACGAACTCCTCTTACACGATTTAGAATAGTTGCTGAAAAAGCTTTAAGTCAGCAGTATGGTCCTGAAGAAAAAGACTTGGCACTTAATAATTACCGCACGGCTTTAGAGCAAAGTATTGTAGAATCTGAAACATTGATCAGAATGATGAACATGCTTATGGATATTTCTGAGGCAGAAACAGGAACTCTAAAGCTGAATATTACTGAGTTTAATCCGATTGATAATCTAATAAAATTGGTAGATGTTTATGAATTTGCTGCAGAAGATAGAAATATAAAAATTGAAATAATTGAACCTTCATATAAAGGAGCTATAAAGGCAGATCCTGATCGTTTCAGGCAGGCTGCTGGAAACCTCATTGATAACGCGTTGAAATATGGACTT
>JAQQAK010000297.1 GCA_028527945.1 Spirochaetaceae bacterium | reverse complement strand
CTGGCTGCTGTAAAGAATATTATAAACGGAAATATTCCTAAAACAGAAGTCTCACTACATGTTCATAAAACTGTAAAAGAAGCAGTACAGCTTGAACTTTTTTAGGAAAAATCAATGAATTATACAGAACTTGTAAAATTATATAAAACAGACTCGTTTGATGACGCGAACATAGAAATAAAGAAACTTTTATCACCAGCTCCTCTTGAAGATATAGAAAACCTGGAAAATATTATTCCATCACGATTTCATTATACAGGACCTGGCAAATGGACAAGAATAATAAAGAACTATAAATCGGAGAAAAAAAGCACAGAGCAAAAGGTTCTATAAATATTTTTTCTACTGTATTAAACATAGAAGTATTGAAACAACTGTTAGATAAAAGATATTTTATACCAAGAGATTTTTTAATTTCTGTAAATATTGTAATTTACTTATAAAAGAGGCGATTATGAGAGATTTAACAGTTAGTTTAAAAAATGAAAAAAAAGTTGTAGTAAATTACGGTACAAATATTTTTTCTATTTTGAAAGAAAACAATCAATTTGATAACAAACAATACCCCGCTGTCGCAGCATTAGTTAATAATGAAATTGTCAGCCTGAATTCAAGATTAAAAATAAACGCTGAAATTCTTCCTGTGTATCTTAACACAAACGCCGGAGCCAGAGTCTATAGAAAAACTCTCACAGTCTTATTATCAAAAGTATGTTCTGAACTTTTTCCTGATAAAAGATTTCAGATTGGCCATTCATTAAGTACAGGATACTTTTGTACATTTAATGATAACGATCATATTAGTGAAGAAGATTTACAAAAAATAAAATCTGAATTTCTAAAACAAACAGAAGAAGATATTATTATAAATTATGAAAATTGGGCATACGCAGAGGCCTGTCAAAAACTTGAAAAGAATCCCTCAAAAGAGCTTATCCTTAAATACAGAAACAATGCTATTATTCCGGTTTATAATATTGACGGCTGGATAGACATAGCTTATGAACCACTATTACCGTCTACCGGAATACTTAAAAAATTCGAAATAATGAAATACGCAAACGGATTCATTATAAGATTTCCTCACGCTGCTACACCAAATTGTCTAGACTCATTTGAAGACAACCCTATGCTGAAAACAATATATGATGAATACAAAGCATGGGGAAAGATTCTGAACGTAGACTGTGCTGGAAAACTAAATAAACTGTCAGATGAAAAAGAAATAAAGGGCTTTATCAGGGTAGCTGAAGCCCTTCATGAAAAGAAACTTGCAGCCATATCTGATTCAATCGCAGAAAGAAAGGATCAGCTTAAAGTAATTCTTATAGCAGGTCCGTCCTCATCAGGAAAAACAACTTTTACAAAAAAGCTGGCCATTCATCTAAAAGTACTGGGTTTTATGCCACAGTTGATATCACTTGACGACTACTACGTAGAAAGAGAAAAAACACCAAAAGATAAGTTTGGAGAATTTGATTTTGAAGCTCTTGAAGCAATAGACATAAAACAATTGAATAAAGATCTGATAACACTCTTTAATGGTGAAGAGGTTGAAATTCCGACTTTTAATTTTAAAACAGGTCATCGAGAATACAGAGGAAATAAAATTCAGATGAAAGAAAGAAATATCCTCCTCATAGAGGGTATTCACGGATTAAATGATAAGCTAACCGAAGAAATCTCTCCGCAGCAGAAGTTTAAAATTTATATTTCAGCATTAACCCAATTAAATATCGATGATAATAATAGAATTGCTACAACTGATAATCGATTAATCAGAAGAATTGTAAGAGATCATCAATTTAGAGGATATGGAGCCTTAAAAACTCTTGGAATGTGGGACTCTGTTAGGCGTGGAGAAAAAAAGAATATTTTTCCATTTCAGAATAACGCTGACGCGGTATTTAATTCAGCATTGGACTACGAACTTCCAGTATTAAAAAACCTCGCTGTTCCGGTACTTAAAACAATAAAACCATGGCATAAAGAATACGCTGAAGCTGCAAGACTTCTAACTTTTTTAGATAATTTTATAACAATTCAGACCAAGCACGTTCCTATGAATTCGATTTTAAGAGAATTCATAGGAGACTCTGACTTTAAATATTAGAAGAAACTTTTTTAGCACCAAATATAAAAGAACTACAGACTCTTCATTGAAATACAAAAATTATTTCCTATACTTTATTTTATAATTTCCATGAATTAATCCCCCGCCATAAACAGCGGGGAATGATTGGTTCTACAGAAAATGTGTTTTGAAGGCCTTAATTTAATACCAAGGCATAAAAATCATTAAGGAAAAGCATTACTTTCATTACCAGAATAGTTTTCTTTTTCTTATCTTTTTGAATTAAGGATTCATATGAATAAAGATGAAATAAAAATAATTATGACAACCAAGAGTATAGATAGGGCCAGATCTGAAATAATTGAACAGCTTAAAAGTGATCGTTTCAAGATTTCTATGGAAATAGCAGAAAATGTTGAAGAAATATTAACCAGCAGAACCAATCTTTTTGAAGAGAATAGAACTACTATTATTTCAGAAAAACAAAAATGGACTCCGGATTACTGGATAATTACAATTGAAAACCTTTCAAGAAATTTTTCAAAAGAAAATTTGCAGCATTCCATAAATATTATGCTTTGGCTGCGAAAACAGGGGCATCCTAATTTTCAGGCTATGAAAAACAATTCTGCAATACACTCATATCCAATAAAAACCGACTACCTTATTAATATATGCCTTATTATAACAGCCGGAACCTGTATAGGTGCTGTAGCCGGAACAGTTCTGGCAGAAAAAACCATAAATGGTGCATTAATTGGGCTTATTATCAGCGCGGCTACAGGATTATTATGTATATCCAGAACAATAAAAAAAAACCGGTAATTATAATGAATCTTTTGCAACTTTTCAAAGTTTTGCAAAAAACTTTATAACTACCGGTAAAATTGACAGAACTATTCGTCTTCTTTGGAGATTATACTCATTCCGTCTTTACTAACATCAATTCGACTTACATCTCCTGTATAACCCAAATGGGCAATACCTGACAAATTACCTGTAAGAGCTCCACCATTCATATTTATTTCAATATTAGCAGCTCCACTTACATTTACATCAGCATTTGTTAAACGACTATCATAAAAATTAAAATTTCCGGCTCCATCAATATAGAGAGAAAGCCTTTCAAAATTACAATCATTACCAATTATTTGCCCGGCCCCCTGAATACGAAACTGAATATTATCAGAATTGTAATTTTCAAGATTCATATCGACACCGCCTTCAACATCAACATAATCAATCTTCGGCATAACAATACTTACATAAGCTCCACTTTTATGCATTGAATACTGTTTTTTATCAGGATTTGCCAAGCCTACATACAGTGTTTGCCCCCGTTTCTCAATAAGAAGATCATCCGCGTAATTTTCATGATATTTAGCCTGAATGCTAAACTCTTCACCATAGGAGACATCTATCTTCCAACCGCCTACAACTTCTATACTATTAAAATTAGTAAAATCATAATCTTCTTTTACCAATTTTCCAGGAGCTTTTCTCTCTACAACAATATCTCCAGTACTTCTGGAAGAATGAAAAACAACTGCTTTAAAAGATATAAGACATATTATTGGGATTAATATTAATCCACCAAGAACTAACCAAAAAAATTTTCCTGAGTTTTTCATTTAATACTCCTTTCAAGTTGATATTTTTCATACATTACTTTAAGTGCTTCAAAATCAATATTCAACATATCAAGTGTTTTGAAAAAATAAGGTAATTCAACCTGTATAAAGTCATCTTTCTTAAGTTTTAGGACCTTCTCCATTGAATTCTCTCCTACAAAATATCCAATGCCTCTTTTGTTATATATAATCCCCTCATCCTGCAAATAAGAATAAGCTCTCATAACAGTGTTTGGATTAACCTCAATATCTACCGCGAATTCTCTAACAGAAGGGATTCTATCCCCCTCTATCCACTTACCTTTCAGGATTTTTTCACTTATATAATCCGCGATTTGTACATAGATAGCTTTTCCGTCTTTAAATTCCATCTTGGACCTCAACTTCTTTTAGTTTTAACCAAGAGCCAAACCAGCAGACAGGAGCCATAACCCCGTAAAAAAGGATTTTCATAAAAAGAATAAAATTATCGATAAAAGACTCAAAGTTGTCAGAATTAATATTGGTGCAGATATTTAAAGCTTGCCCATGATTATCAAAAACCGACCATAATTGCTCCTTGAACAAAAAGCAACCAAAAAGCATTGTAATTGTTCCAACAAGCATCCAAAAGACAACAATTGAAAGAAATGTTTTTATAAAGTTTTTACTCTTAAACCATGATGCTCCAAGCATAAAAACAGACTGAATCAG
>JAQQAK010000296.1 GCA_028527945.1 Spirochaetaceae bacterium | reverse complement strand
CATCAAAGACAGGTTCCTAATAATTCCTAAACCTGTTTCCTTCTATTATATACTGCATATATAAGCATTTTAAAAATTATATTTATATCCTTGAAGCTGTTGAAAAAGCAGTTCGCATAGCTTCTACCAGAGTAGCTGGATTTTTACAATCGCCTATCATATAAAAGTTTTCAGCTGCATCATAAAAAGAAAGAGCTTCATCCTTCATTGGTCTCATTCCGGCAGAAACAATTATGGCATCAGCTGATATAAACTGCTCATCACCTGCATCATTTTTATACTTAACACCATCATTAGTAACCTCGGTAACTGTAGCTTTTACTATACTGCTAAAATTTGGTAGAGCTTCCCAAGCCTCTTTGAACATAGAAAGAAAATGAATAGGAGTAGAATCAGCAGCAATACGATCACGCATCTCAAGAACAGTAACATCATGCCCCTGTTTAGCAAGATACATACCACATTCAACACCTACTTCGCCACCACCAATGACAACAACATTTTTACCGTCAACTGATTTATTCATAAAAACATCGGTAGCCAATTGAACCTTTGGATTGTCGATGCCAGGAATTGGAGGAAGTATTGAAACTGCACCAAGCGCAGCAATAACAACATCATAACCCTTATCTTTTAGATCATCAGGATTAACTCTTGTATTCAGATGAATCTTAATATCTCGTTTTTGAACCTGAGCAATACAATATTCTTTAAATCGCTTTAAAGGCCATTTAAAATCTACATCATCAGCAGTTCTTATAGCTCCACCTAAAGCGTCGCTTGCTTCATAAATAGTAACAGAATGCCCGCGATCATAAAGATCCATAGCACATCTCATCCCCGCAGGACCGCCACCAACAATTGCAACTGACTTTGGAGATGATGGTTTATCAACCATTTTGTCAATACGATGCTGAAGCCCAATAATAGGATTAACTGAACATACACTAACCATTGGAGCTCTTTCATCTCGTCCATGACATTTATTACACCTGATACATGGAACGATATCATCACGTCGTCCTTCTTGAACAAGTTGTCCATAATTAGTATTCGAAATCCAAGAACGTGCCATAGCGATAACATCAGCCTGACCATCAGCTAAAACCTTCTCATTTAATTCTGGGTCTTGATAACCACCAATTGTCGATATTATCAAATTAGGTACATTCTTCTTCATATATTCTGAATAATGTAGAAATGGGAGTTCCTTAAGATTAAAGCCTGTAGGATGTGATGCATCTCCCTCGTGAGCTCTTAGTTGAACAATATCTACATATTCTGATGCAGCTCGTAAGAATGCAGCACTTTCTTCAAGATTATAACCGCCTTCCTCTTCTTCAGCAGACCAGCTGATTTCAATAATCATGTTATCTTTAACTCGTTCTCTAACACGTTGTAAAACCATAAGAGGAAAACGCATTCGATTCTCAAGACTGCCGCCCCAATCATCAGTACGATGATTCGTTATTGGTGAAAAGAATTTAGCAGGAAGATTAGCCCTATATGAATAGTGAATACTAACCATATCAAAACCAAGAAAGCTTAGATAATCTGCCTGTTCAGCATAGCTTTCACATATCTTATCAAGAGTCTCTTCGTCATATTCATGTGGAAGCTTATGAGCATCAATATATTCAAACTCAAGTTCTTCTCCATGAGGAATAACAAATGGATGTTCATCATCACTTGCTTCATGTGGTTTTAGCTGTTGAACAGCGTTCGGATCCTTTTTTATAAGAAGATATGATGATGGAGGTCCCACAAATAAATTCATACACGCAAGAGAATCATAAAAATGAATTGCGTCAGTAAGCTGAAGAAAATAATTCTGGCAAGCGGTGTCATACATGTTATAATCAGGAAAATGTCCGATATCCATGTCCCTTGGAAAATTCTTATCGCTTGTAAGGTTGTTTATCCCCATACACGTAACAACAGCAGAACCTCTAGCCTTGTCCAGACAGTGATAGATAACACCATCGGCAGGATAGGATTCGGGTCCCTGAAGAAAATGTGGAATAGATGTTGCAGAAATCATTCTATTTTTTAAAACAAATTTCCTCACTTTCAGCGGTGACATAAGATGCTTATATATGCTCATTTATCTCTCCTTGAATTCAATATGACATACATAGTAACGACATTTTTTTTTTTGTACACTCTTTTTTTTACATAAAAAGGCTATTTTTTATAAAAAAGATAATCTTTTTTTCAAATTAAATTTGACTATGTAATAAAAATGCCTTTAAAATAGGTGGATAAATTTATATTTATATAAAGATACTCATAACTTTATTTTATTAACAAGGAGGCTTTTCATTTTGGATCAACATAGTAAACCTGTGTTAATGAGAGTTGATCATATTCTGGTTTTAATTATTAGAGGGATATCCTATGCGGCGGCCGCGTCTCTTATAATAATCATGCTGATCGCTTTTTTTAATGTGCTTGGTGAAAAATTAGCTAAATTGAATATTCCGTTTGTAGGAGGGATTCCTATGGCTATGGCTCTTATTCAATATTTTCACATCCCCGTCGTATTTTTGGCAGCCGGTTTTGTTACCTTAGATCGAGGACATACTCATATAGATATGCTCTCATCTCATTTTCATGAAGGCGTTCAAAAATTTTTTATCACCCTAGGACATCTTCTGGGAGCCGGTATAAGCTTTTTTATAAGTTATAGAGCTTTTTTTGTCCTGATGGTTCGATTCTACAAAAGCCATTCGTTGATCACAACTATGGCTAATGCTTGGCCAAAATGGCCCTTTGCTTTTATTCACGGTTTAGGATTCTTTATACTTGGAATATCATTTATCTGGGCCATTGTAAGACTTTTCTGGCTTTCAGACACCGACCATGGGGATATATCACCTATGGAATCACGCTGCGTTGAGGATTAAATTTTTATGACACCAGATACAATTATTGGCATCATTTTTTTTGTGGGTATGATGGTTATGATTTTTTGCGGTATTCCCGTTTTCATATCCATGCTTGTAGCATCTTTTGGAGGTTTTATAGCTCTGAGCTTTGGCGGCCTAAATATGACGCTGACACAGTTTACAGACGCAATTTTCTATCTTGGCGCAAACTATAATTATGCAGTTCTTCCACTTTTTATGCTTGTAGGAGCTCTTGCGGGAGCGACAGGTATTGCTGAGGGAGCCTTTAAGGCAATGCATAAATGGTTTGGAAGGGTAAAAGGAGGTCTACTTTATACTGTTATTGCATCAAATGCTGTCTTTGGAGCATGTTCAGGTTCATCCGTTGCTGGAAATATAGTATTCGGAAAGCTTGCCATTCCAGAATTAAAGAAAGCTAAATATGATGAAAGCTATTCAATGGGTTGTATTACCGCAGCCGGAGCTCTTTCAACCCTTATTCCCCCAAGTATGGGTATTCTGATGTTCTGTATGGTAGCCCCTAGCCCGATTGTTTTTCATGGACAAAATGTTACCCTTTCGGTAGGAACTGCACTAGTTTCAGGAATTATTCCAGGCATTGCCACAGCCATAGCGCTCGGAATAACCGTGCGAATTCTTGGAGTTACAAAAAAGGGCAGTATCCCAGAACCTTCAGGAGAAAAGATTCCTTTCGTAGAGAAATTAAGTTCACTAAAATTAATTGTGCCAATTCTTCTTCTTTTTGGATTAATAATCGGAGGAACAGTTCTAGGATGGTTTACAGCAACAGTAGGTGGTGCAATAGGCGCTGTAGCTATCTGTATATATGCTTTAATAAAAAAAATACCTTTGAAACATATATTACACTGTATTTGGGATGCGGCTATGATGGAAGGAGGTATTTTCCCTATAATTGTGGGAGGACAACTTTTTTCTCGATTTGTGGCTCTTAGTGGTTTAGCTGATTTTCTCTCCAATGCAATAATCTCATTAAATGCTCCTGTCTTTTTAGTATTTTTACTTGTTATGCTTCTTTATATTGTTTGTGGATGTGTAATGGATATTGTATCAGTTATAATAATAACTGTCCCTGTTGTATTTCCTATTCTATGTAGTCTTGGTTATTCTCCATATGCTGTTATTGTAGCACTCTGCTTTATGACAGAGATTGCGGGATTAACTCCCCCCATAGGAATGAATGTTTTTGCAACAGCCAATGCTTTAAGAGTAAATCCAACAGAAATTTTTAAAGGTGTAGTACCCTATTTTATCTGTGAGCTTCTCATGGTAGTACTGATAGCACTCTTTCCAAGTATGGTAACTTTCTTGCCAGGTTTAATCGGCAAGATTTAATTTATATATAGTTTTTAAAAAACTAAATCTAAGGAGGATAAAATGAAAAAACTATTAACAGTCTTACTTCTAACGCTTACTTTTTCAGTAATGATTTTTGCCAATGGGCAAACAGAAGAAGGAGGCTCAGATGATGGTTCAGAACTAAAACCCCTAAATATTCTATTTTCAAGTACTAACTCTGAAACAGAAACAGGCGGTCAAATTATCGCACATTTTGCTGAGCATCTTAAAGAGATATCGGGAGGCAAAATTAATGTTACTGTAAAATATGGAGGAACATTGTACCAATCAGCAGATGAGCTTCAAGCAGTATCTAGTGGCGCTGTTCAAATGATAGCCCTTGGACATAATCCTCATTCTGATATGGTTCCTAGACTTTGTTCTTTCCCTGATTTTGCTCCAGACAACAGCCAGAATGCACTTAATTACTTCAAACATATTCTTTTTGAAAACGAGGCAAGTGCAGCGGCTCTTGAAGA
>JAQQAK010000295.1 GCA_028527945.1 Spirochaetaceae bacterium | reverse complement strand
TGAGTCCAGCTTCTGTAACAGAAGATGTAATAGCTCCAAATCTGGTTATAACAGCTTGTTCACCCTCATTTAGTACATAAAATGGACCTGCCGCAAAAAGCACTATCACAATAATAACTATTATTACAATATTTCTAACTAATTTGTTCACTGGTTGCCTCCGTTTAATGATTTTAGAGGCAGGAAGTTTTCAAGATTCTTGTCTACCATATCTGTTCCATTTTCTTTATCGAAGACATTCTCAACCATTTCTATATAAAGTCGTGAACGTGTGACATCTTTATTTTTTTGATATTCTTTAAGAACTGCGCTAAACCTTGCGACATCACCCTTAGCTTCATTAACTCTTTCAGTAGCATAACCTTCGGCTTGCTGAACCATTTGAGATTTTTGTCCTTGAGCTAGTGGAATTTCTTTGTTATATGCTTCTTTTCCTTCATTAATTAGCTTTTCCATATCCTGGATTGCCATATTAACATCTTCGTAGGCATCCTGTACCTCTCCAACAGGAGGAACAATATTTTTTAGCTGAACTGTTGTTACTGTTATACCAAGGTTATAGGCGTCAAACATTTTGTTCATTTTTTCCTGAGCCTGAACTGATATATTTGTTCGTTCGGAACCCATGACATTCAAAATTGCCCGATCTCCTACTAACAAATTTATTACAGACTGAGAAATGTCTCTAATAGTTTTTGTTTTGTTTTCTACCATAAATAACCATTTGTAAGGATCAATTATTCTGTACTGAATAACCCACTCAACATCAACTATATTAAGATCTCCTGTGAGCATTACAGATTCTTCAGGATAATCTGATTTATCATAAATAGTAGAAACTCCTGCTTGTTGTGTTCTAAAGCCAAAAGGCATTGTCTGAACGACCTGAGTTGGTACATTGTAGTTTTTCTCAATCCCGAATGGTAATTTTGTATGAAGTCCCGGTCCCTGAATACGGTTATATTTACCAAACAGCAAAATAACAGACTGTTCAGTCTGATCTACCATGTAGAGACTTGATAGTATTCCAGCCAGTACAACTACCACAATCAGAACTATAGCAACAAGTTTCGGCTTAATTCTGAAATCTGGATTGCCGGAGCTATTTCCAGCATTTCTTTCTGACATAATTCCTCCAATTTTTTGGCATGAGCCATTTCTCAAAGGTTACTCACTAATAGAGCCATAGTCAAGGAAAAATACTTTCGTAGGCTCTTCAAAACTAATATAAACTTTTATATACTATCAATATGTTGCATGGCTCAGATGGTTTTTGTAAATATATGATCATTAGTATTTTGCTTGTACTAATTACACTTTTTTATGCTTGCGACGACCAGTCTGTGTCTGGAGTTTATTTAAATCAGACTTCTGTATCTTTACATGAAGGAGATACTCTTAGGCTTAATGCTGTGGTTGCTCCTCTCGACGCTCAAGATACTTCTGTTTTGTGGACTATAGATAATGAAACTGTTGCAACTGTTTCTGAAGGTTTAATTACTGCCTCAACAGCCGGAACAGCGGTTGTTACAGTTACCACAAATGATGGGGGGTATACGGCATCTTGTGAGGTGAAAGTCAGCTCAGGTGGCGATGCAGCGGTAACTGGTGTTTCTTTAGATAATTCAACTCTTTCTATAGCCCCAGGCGCAACTTATCAGCTTAATGCTACTGTAAGTCCTGATGATGCCGCAGATTCTTCTGTAAGCTGGGTTTCCAGTAATACCTCTATAGCAACTGTTTCTGACTCTGGCTTAGTTACAGCAGTTACTGAGGGTATTGTAAATATTACAGCCATAACTACAGATGGAGGTTTTTCAGCATCATGTAAAGTTAATGTCTCTACAGCAGATGTTTCAGGGGTAACGCTTAATACATCTTCTGTGACATTGAATGTTGATGAAACATATCAGCTTACAGCAGACGTTAGTCCTTCTAATGCCGCTAACCAGAATGTTAGCTGGAAAAGTTCTGATACCTCAATAGCAACTGTTTCAGATACAGGGCTTGTGACTGCGCTTTATTCAGGAGATGTCGTTATTTCTGTTATAACCGAAGAAAACGAATATGCTGCTGGTTGTCGTGTGACAGTGTCTCCATGGAGTGTTTCAATTAATCAGGATTTATTTGATTATAGCAACTGTACAGAGTTTTCTTTTTCTTTTAGTAATCTTGCTGATAGTCTTTCATATTCATATTCAATATCTGATACAAGTAATAATACAGTATCTGGTAGTGGAACCACATCTACAAAAAACGAAACTATAGGCAGTCTTGATGTAAGCAGCCTTGATGCTGGTACGCTTACTTTAGCTGTAACCATAAATAGTGATGTTTCTTCAGATACTGTTACTCTATATAAATTTGCTGGTGGGGACGGTAGTTCAGGCAGTCCATATGAAATCTCCAACGCTTACGAACTCAATAATGTTCGTTATTTTCTTGATTCAACTTATTATTTTATTTTGACTTCTGATATTGATCTTTCTTCTTTTGTAAGCTCAGGCGGTTACTTCTATAATGATGGAGCAGGATGGATGCCTATAGGAGATAATACAGACGGTCTTGATTCTAATAAATTTCAGGGATCTTTCAATGGTAACAGCAAGACTATCAGCAATATTATGATTAACGCTACAATGGATGATGTGGCTAATGATGCTTATGGTTTTTTTGGATACACATTAGGAGCTACCATAACAGATTTATCTCTTAGTGGTGGCAGTGTGACAGTTTCTGCTTCTTCTGCTAATAGCTTTGGTATAGCATCTTTGATTGGTACAGCTGACAGTTCAACAATAAGTGGGTGTTCATCCAATGTTTCAGTGGCTGGTCTTGAGTATGCTTACAGGGTAGGTTGTTTGATTTCAGAATTTCGAACAGCCTCTATTTGCTCTGATTGTTCTGCAACTGGAGATGTCTCCAGTGCTACAGGCAGGATAGGAGGTTTCTGTTATCTTGTGTATGGTGGCTCGACTGTTAGTGGGTGTTCTTCGACTGGAGTTGTTAATTGTTCAGGTTCAGGTGTTTATGTTGGAGGATTCGCAGGGATTATTTCTGGTTCGTCATCAACTGTTGAAAAATGTTTTTCTTCTGGTTCTATAACAGCATCTTCTTGTGACGAGGTTGGTGGTTTTTGCGGTCGCTTATGGGGATATGCTTATATTAAGAATTCTTATTCAAGATGTGATTTAACCGGGAATAACTATGTAGGTGGTTTTATTGGTTGGACCTTCTCTGGTACCAGTAGCTCTACAGGAAATGGTTCTGGTTCTGTTGAAACAACCTATTCGTACTCTACAGGAACTGTTTCTGCAACATCATACTATGGTGGTTTTATAGGTTATTCTATTTCAACGGGTGAAGACAGCAGCACTTGCTATTGGGATACTGACACCTCCGGACAGTTTTTGGCTACTTCAAGTTCTTCTACATCAGGAGATGGGGCCACTGGTATGGCTACAGCTGATATGATAAGTTCAGGTAATTATAGTGGCTGGGATTTCACTTCAACATGGAACATTGGCGGTTCTACAAATGATGGGTATCCATATTTGCGGTAGTTGATAATCCTCGTTGACGAGTGCCTCCTAAAAAGCTAAAATGCCTGCATGAAAAAGAGATTAATTACTTCAGCATTACCATATGTTAACAATATTCCGCACCTTGGAAATCTTATACAGGTGCTTTCCGCAGATGTTTTTGCGCGCTTTTGCCGCCTTCGCGGTTATGAAACACTCTATGTTTGTGGTACCGATGAATACGGCACTGCTACTGAGACAAAGGCTCTTGAAGCCGGAGTGTCACCGCGGGAGTTATGCGATCATTATCATGCCATACATACTGAAATTTACGAATGGTTTAATATAAATTTTGATAAATGGGGAAGAACCTCAACGCCAGAGCAGACTGAGATTGTTCAGCATATTTTTAAAACTCTGGATGACGCAGGTTATATAAAAGAAAAAACTGATACCCAGCTCTATTGCGATCATTGTGAGCGCTTTTTGGCAGATCGATATGTTCTTGGAACATGTCCTCATTGTGGTTATGAAGAGGCTCGGGGGGATCAGTGTGAAAACTGCGGAAAACTTCTGGAGCCTTCAGAGCTTGAATCTCCAAGATGCAGTACATGTGGTAATACTCCGCATGAAAAGCAGACTAATCATTTATATATTGATCTTCCTGCTATTCTCCCTCTTCTGGAAAGCTGGATGGAAGAGACGTCTGTTCGTGGGCGGTGGGCCAAGAATGCTGTTCAAATGACCAAAAGCTGGATTCGTGACGGACTTCAGGAACGCTGTATTACCCGCGATCTAAAATGGGGAATTCCTGTTCCAAAAGACGGTTACAGAGACAAGGTTTTTTATGTCTGGTTTGATGCTCCAATAGGATATATATCAATTACAGCAACATTAACTGATAAGTGGAAAGACTGGTGGATGAACCCTGATGAGGTTGATCTTTTTCAGTTTATTGGAAAGGATAATATTCCTTTTCATACAGTAATTTTTCCTTCCTCTTTGCTTGGTTCAGGAGAAAACTGGACAAAGCTCTATCATATGTCATCTTCAGAATACCTGAACTATGAAAATGGGAAGTTTTCAAAGAGCAAGGGTATTGGTGTTTTTGGTACAGATGCCCGTGATACAGGTATTCCTGCTGATGTTTGGCGTTTTTATATCTATTATAACCGCCCTGAGAAGGCAGATGTTCAGTTTACCTGGAAGGATTTTCAGGAAAAGGTAAATTCAGAGCTTATCGGTAACCTTGGAAACCTTGTAAACAGAACACTTACATTTTTAAACAAACAGTTTGACGGAAAGGTTCCATCAGCTCCAGAAAAAAGTGAATTTACTGAAGAAGTAAGAACCAAAATCTCTGAAATAACAGAGCTTTTGGAATGGGCTGAACTTAGAGAAGGTCTCAGGAAAACATTTGAACTTGCAGATATGGGTAACAAGGCTTTTCAGGCAGGTGAGCCATGGAAGGTTATAAAGGAAGATAAGGAGGCCGCAGGAGTGCTGCTTCATGAACTTGTTTATCTTGTGCGTGATTTGGCAATTCTTATTTCTCCATACATTCCTGGTACTTCAGAAAAAATTGCAGAGTTTCTGGGTGATCCAGATATGAGCTGGGAAAGCCTTGGCCGACGTGATGATCTTGATACAATTGGTAAGCCGAGCCTTCTTTTTAAGAAGCTTGAAGATGAAGAAATAGATGCTTTTCGAGAAAGATTTGCCGGAAGTCAGAGTGAAAGAGCTGCCGCGGACGCGGCTAAAGCCGAGAAGACTGAAGAAGAGGTTTTAACTCCTGAACAGCAGTTTAGAAATACAATAGATCTTCGTGTCGCAAAAATAAAAGAAGTTGAGCGCCATCCGGATGCTGATAAGCTTTATATTCTCCAGCTTGATGACGGGACAGAAGAAGGTCGTCAGATCGTTTCAAGTATTGTTCCTTATTATAAGGAAGAAGAGCTTGCTGGACATAACCTTATTGTTGTCTCAAATCTTAAACCAGCAAAGTTCCGGGGGACAAAAAGCTTTGGAATGTTGCTTGCTGCTGAAGGTAAGACCAAAGATGGTGGAGAAACCTGTGAGGTTATCTTTGTGGATGAGCTTGCGCCTGGAACACGAATTCATCTTGATGGTGATAATCCTGATACTTTGCCTGAATGTAAAAGGCTCAAAATAGATGATTTTTTTGCTGTACCTATGAAAACTGATAATGGCAGCGTAAAAGTTGGAGATACTCCTATTGGCGCTGGCAGTATAAGTGTTAAAACACTTAATGTTCTAAACGCAGAAGTCGGCTGATGTTAAAGCAGATTGATATTGCCAATTTTGGCGCTTCATCAAATATGCTGCAGTCAGGCTTCTGGGCTGAATTTAAACATGGGTTTGGCTGGAAACCTTTTGCTTTTGAATATAATGAGACAAAACTTCTTGTTTTATGCAAGTCTCTTGGCGGAGGTTATTCTCTTGCTTATGTTCCCCATGGTCCATCTTTGAGTGATGGTACCTGGGATAAATGTCTTGAGCTTGCTAAGGAATTAAAAAGCTTTCTGCCTAAAAAATGTATGTTTATACGTTTTGATCCTCCCTGGGGGCTCAGGTTCCCAGCTCTTGGCAAGGAACTTAAAGGTTATCCTGAAGCAGAACTTTCACCTGAAAACGGTTTTTATAAGGCGAATATGGATATTCAGCCACCAAGCACAGTAATTCTTGATCTTGCAAAAACAGAAGATGAACTTTTAAAAGGGATGAAATCCAAGACCCGCTATAATGTAAAGCTTGCGGCTAAAAAAGGTGTAATTGTGAAAACAACCGGAATAGAGGGACTGCCGGAGTGGTATCAACTCTACAAGGTTACATCAGAGCGTGATAAGATAACAATTCATCCATACTCATACTATGAGAGCTTTTTTACACTTGCAAAAGAGCGTCATGCTGAAGGAGATAATTCTGGTGCTCCTGAGCTCAGGCTCTTACAGGCTGAGATTGAAGGAAAGGTTGAAGCTGGAATAATTGTAACATTTCAGGGGGGCGGTGATTCTCCCAAATGTGCTACTTATCTCTATGGAGCCTCTTCCAATAATAAGAGAAATTATATGCCGGCATATGCTCTTCAGTGGGAGGCAATAAGACAGGCAAAGGCTGCTGGTTGTGTCAGTTATGATTTTTTCGGAATTCCCCCAGTGGATAATCCGGAGCATCCAATGTATGGTTTGTATAGATTCAAAACAGGATTTGGTGGAGAGATTCTTCACCGGCCGGGATGCTGGGATGTTCCCTTTAAAAAAGGATTATATAAAATATTTGGAAATGCTGAAAAGTTTCGGCATTACTATTATAAAACACTAAAAAAGAGATGAATTATGGGAATTAAACGAACAGTTATTCTGTTTCCGGCCGCGTTTTTGATGAATATCAGCATTATGATGATCAATTTCGCGGTTATTTTTTTTCTGAAAGATAGAGTTCAACTTTCTCCTTCAGTTATAGGGTTGTATTTTGCAGCCGGAAGTGTGGGGTATGCAGGTCTTTGTCTTGCCTTAAGGCCTGTACAAGATAGAATTGCTCCACCTGTATCAATGGTTATTTCAATTGCTTTGACAATTTTTTCATTATTAATGATGAAATCGACAACTAATCCATATGTTGTTTTTATTTACTATTTTATTTTCGCTGCGGCTCCTGCTTTTTATTGGCCGCAGGTTATGGGATGGTTTTCTTATGGACTTAACCATGATGAGCTAGGAACCGCAGTTTCACGTTTTAATATATCATGGTCTACCGGAAGTTTGTGCGGACCATTGATAGGCGGATTTATAGCGAGTTATGACATAATGCTTTCTTTTTATATAGATTTAGCTATTATCGGTTTTATAGGCATAATTCTGGTATTTGGGCTTATTTTTATAAAAGATATGAAAGAGTTTCCACGTGCTATTAGGGTCGTTGGTGATGGGCCTTCCACGCACGCGACAGGGTTGGCGCCTGATACAAAAAAAGATGATTTAATAAATAATGGTGAAGGTACATTTTTGCGGTTTCCTGGATGGATAGGTGTTTTTTCAACCTATATCGTTTTGGGAATGATAAATAATATTTTCCCATTATATATTCGTGATTCTCTTAATCTCAACGAGACTGTTGCGGGAAATCTTTTATTTGTTCGAGGCCTTGTTACCGCCTTGGGCTTTGGTCTTTTGGGAAAGTTTGTTAACTGGCATTTTAATAAAAAGATAATGTTGATAACACAAGGCAGCACGGTACTTATTCTCATTTTGCTACTTTTTGTTAAATCAGTTTTTCTTTTTTATTTTCTTTTTATTATTTATGGTCTTCTGTTTTCAATGGCATATTCAAATGGTATTTTTCATGGTTCAGCAGGTGCCGAAGCCAGAGGAAAGAGAATGGCTCTTTTTGAGTCTTTTCTGACAACAGGGACTGTTATTGGAACTATTATAGGAGGCTACCTGTATCAGTTTTTAAGTATTCAAATTGCCTTTGCTCTGGCAGCTGTTCTTGTTTTAGCAGGTTTTATAGTACAGAGTGTAATGATGAAATTTGCCGATAAACATAATCTTAAATAAGGATTTTAGAAAAATAAAATGGAGATTTTATGAAAAAAGAACAAGCAAAAGTTTCTTTTAGAGAAAAACTTTCTTTTGGTGGAGCGTTAATGGGACAGACTATTCTCTATAACGCAATTAACCTTTATTTGTTAATTTTTTATACAGATGTTTTTGGTATTGGTGCTGCTGCCGCTGGAACATTATTTTTGCTTGCACGAATCTGGGATGCTGTAAATGATCCAATAATGGGTGTGATTGTTGACAAGACCCAAACACGCTGGGGTAAATGTCGTCCATATTTATTATTTGCTCCTATTCCTATTTGTATTCTTACTGTTTTATTGTTTTTAGGCCCGGAAGTGGGGTCTGTAGGTAAAATTATATACGCGTCTATAACATATGTTTTATGGGGAATGTTTTATACATCTTTAGATATTCCTATTTGGTCAATGAGCAGCCGGATGAGTGTTCGAACAGAAGAACGACAGTCAATAATATCTTTTGGTCGTATTTTTAATATAATTGGCAGTTTTTTTCCTGTAATTCTTGTAGTCCCTATGAAGCAAGCTCTTGGTGGAGGGCTTGAAAGTCGAGGTTATTTTCTAACTATTTTGATTTTTGCTCTTGCTTCTTTACCCCTTATGATGCAGAGCTTTTTTGGAACAAAAGAGAGGGCTGCGGCAGAAGAGAGTAAGAGGCCAAATCTTAAAGAAAGTCTTAGCGCAATATTTGGAAATACTCCACTTTTAATGCTGGTAGCATCAAATCTCTTGGCTCTTTTTATTAATCTTCCCGTTTCTGCCGGAATATTTTTTGTAACATATAATCTTGGTGATGAATCTCTCTTTGCTGTTATGGCAGGAACTGTATTAACTTCAGCTATTATTGGTAGTTTACTTGCTCCGCGCTTGGCAAGAAAGTTTAGTTCCCGGAAAGTACTTATATCTGTACATATTGTTTCGGCCGTATTTTTTATAGCCGCATGGTTTATTGGTTATAGCAGTTTGACTTTTGTAATTGTTTTAACTTTTATTATAGGGACTCTTCTTGGTGTTCCTCTTGTTCTACGTACGTCAATGCTCGCCGATACTGTTGAATATGTTGAAATGAAAACTGGCAAAAGAAGTGAAGGCGTTATATTTTCTACTTTAACTTTTACTTCAAAGTTGAAAATAGGAGTCGCGGCTTTTCTTAGTGGATGGATTCTAAAAATGACTGATTATATTCCGAATACTGAGCAAACTACAGTTGTTTTAAATGGAATAATGTCAATGCATACACTTTTACCTGCTTTGGGTTGTATTCTTACAATAATCCCATTGTTTTTTTATAAATTAAGCGATGAAGCTCATAAAGATATTATAAAAAAATTATCTGAATAGAAGAGCTATTGAAAGAAAAATTGAATTATAGTTAGGGCTTAATAGCTCTGAGATTTTAAAATCTCTTAAGTTTTTAAGCCCTTCTAAACGGTTTTTATAAATTATTTACAAGTGCCTTGAATTTATTTCCTCTGTCAAACTCATTTTTAAACATCCCGAATGACGCGCATCCTGGAGATAATAGAACTATTTGATTAGATTTTGCTTTTATGGCGATCTTTTCTATAGCCTTATCAAGACTGTTATAAGGACCGTTAAAATCTAAGTTTTTTTCCTGCAAGAGTGTAATTATTTTCTCAGTACCTGTCCCTTCAAGAAGGTTGATCGAAGCTGGGCGATTTTTTTTAATACTTTCTATAAGCGGTGAAAAATCAAGTTCTTTGTCTGTTCCACCAGTAATAAGATGCATTGGCTCTGAAAAGCTTTCAACTGCCGCAGCCGCAGCCTCTGGAATTGTCGCTGCAGAGTCGTTGTACCATTTTATTGAGTTTTTCTCTCTAACAAACTCAAGTCTGTGCGCTATTCCTGGGAATTCCGAAAGCTTTATCCTAATTTGTTCTGGTGAAATTCCAAACTTGAATAAAATAGCAGCAGCTGTTAATAGATTTATTTTATTATGGCTTCCTGTTACTGTATTTTCTGAATTGAGAATCTTTGTAGTTTCATTATTTTCTTGCCACCAGCCGCAGCCATTGTTATCTATAAAAGCACCTTCTACATCTTTATTTATTGGTTTAGAGCTGAAAAAGAAGATGGGGCAATCTGCTTTTTCAGCAAAATATTCTGTGTATTCAGAGTCTGCATTGAGTAAAAGAGGAGCAGATTCTTTCTGTGCTTCAAATATTATAGCTTTATCAGCTGCATAATTATCCATTGAATGATACCTGTCCTGATGGTCGTGCATTATATTTGTAATAGCTGAAACTGTAGGGTGTAAAAGATTTTTATTTGCCAAGTCGGCTAATTGCCATGAGGATAGTTCAAGAATTACTGGAGCATCACTTTTATTATTTTCTTCGCTGTAAAAGGTCAGGGGAGATACTGTGATATTTCCTCCTAAATTTGTTTCTGGATATATGCTTTTAAGAACATGATAGATTGCTGATACTGTTGTAGATTTTCCCTTACTTCCAGTAACCGCAATTATTGGGCGGCTATTAAGGTGTAGAAATGTTGAAATATCTGTTTCAATTAAGGCGCCACCTTTTAAGGCCGCTTTAAGAAATGGAGAATCTGGTTTTACTGCTGGATTTTTAATGACAATATCAGCATTAAAGAAGTCTTGCTCGTCATGATGGCCCAGCACAAATTTTATATTCAAATCAGAAAGATCTTTTATGGATTTATCAAGGATTTCTTTGTTTCTTAGATCTGTTACAGTAACTTCCGCACCTTCCTCAGCAAAGAACCTTGCAGAGGCGCTGCCTCCACCATGTAATCCCAAGCCCATTATTGTAATTTTCTTTTTTGCGTAATTATTTACCATCAGAGATTTCTCCATAAACAAACAAGCTTTTAGAATTTTGATTGTATTTAAAGATTTTTAAATTGTCCATGCGTTTTAATATTAAAGTGAATTATGGAGAAGCCTTCCTCTTGGTTCAGTTTTTACACCTCTTGAAACTTTTTGTACTTTCAGGCATAATCTACGCCAATACATTTTACAAAGAAGGAGCTCAAAGTGCCCTGCGGAAGAAAAAGAAAGAGACATAAGATTTCCACTCACAAGAGAAAGAAAAAGCTCAGAAAGAATAGACATAAGAAGAAATAATTTTATTTTCTCTATTTTTTATTGACAATCTCATTGAGAGAGTAATAATATTATAGAGAAATATCTATTTGGAGGGACATAGTGGCCTATAAGATTACAGATGAATGTTCTAATTGTGGCGCATGCGAGTCAGAATGCCCAATGGAAGCTATCAGCGAGAAAGATGATAAACGCTTCATAGATGAAAATGTTTGTAGCAGCTGTGGAGCTTGCGCAGACGTTTGTCCTATGGATGCAATTCTTGCTGACTAATCTTTGATAGCCCTTATTTAAGGGATCTTTTATACTAACCGTCGTTTTTTGCGACGGTTTTTTTTAGTCAAAGGAAAACGCTGAAAATTAACATTTTTCTTATAAAATTTTTGATAATAGCTACTATAATAGAGATTATATAATTGTCTTAATGGAGTAGGAATGATTAAGCAAACAAAAATTGTTGCGACCATTTCAGATAGAAATTGTGGAATTGAATTTATAACAGAAATGATAAATGCCGGTGTAGATGTTTTTCGACTTAATACTGCACACCAAACACCTGAAATAACACTTGAAGTAATTAACAATATTAGAGCTGTTTCAAATTCTGTAGGTATTCTTATAGATACTAAAGGCCCTGAAGTAAGAACGCAAAAGATTGATAAAGATCTTGAGCTTAAAACTGGGGATCGAGTTTCTATAGTGTACGCAGAAACAGGCCTTAATAAAGATACAGATGAAGTAATAATTCCTGTAAGTTATAAAGATATTGCTATTGATGTATCTATAGGAGATGTTATTCTTATCGATGATGGAGAGATCTCTTTCAAAGTAGTAGAAAAAACTACTGATAAACTATACGCAATAACAGAAAATGATGGAATCGTAAAAAACAAAAAAAGTGTTAACATCCCAGGTGTTCATTTAAGTTTACCGGCTTTGACTGAAAAAGATAAGCAATATATTTGTTTTGCGGCTGAAAACGATGTAGATTTTATTGCACATTCTTTTGTTAGAAATGCTGACGATATAAAGGAAATTAATGAAATCCTTGATGATTTTGAACATAATGTTAAGATCATCGCAAAAATAGAAAACAGAGAAGGCGTTCAGAACTCAAAAAAGATTCTTGATGCCTGTCATGGATTAATGATTGCCAGAGGTGATTTGGGGATAGAAATTCCGGCAGAAGAGGTTCCTGCAATTCAGAAAAAGCTAATAAAGCGTTGTATTAAAAGGGCTAAACCAGTAATTACTGCCACACAGATGCTTCAATCCATGATAGAAAATCCAAGGCCTACAAGAGCTGAGGTTAGTGATGTAGCCAATGCTGTTCTTGATGGCTCTGCTGCTCTCATGCTAAGCGGAGAATCAGCGTATGGAAAATATCCAGTTGAAGCTGTTCAGACAATGGTTAAAATTGCGAAAGCTGCTGAAGAAACCAGTAATGGTATTATGTCTCATAATATGGTTGGAAAATCTGGCGGGAAAGTTCGCAAATTTTTGGTTAAATCAGCGATAGAAGCTTCAGAAGCTCTACCTGTTAAGGCTATTGTTGTTCATACTTATTCGGGGCTTACTGCAAGGCTTGTTTCTTCATACAGAGGTAAAACTCCAATTTATGTAAAATGTCATGAACAGAGTATTGTACGTGAACTGTCACTGTCTTATGGTTTGTATCCAGAGTTATTAGATCTACCTGAATCTACAGATGATCTTATCTCAAATGCTGTAAGACCGCTTTATGAAGAAAATATTCTGGGATTGGATGATCTTATTGTAGTTTTAGCAGGTAGTCCGCCATTAAGAACCAATGAGTCAAATATGATGGAAATAAATAAGGTTATGAAGTTTATTGTTTGAGAAGACATTTATGTCTATATAGTCTAAGCTTGTTTTATAGCCATTTTAGACAGCTTTTATATTATCTTGACTGTATGGACATATCTATATTATTCTATTGCTCAGTAGTAAGCTTTGTCTTATTTTTCAACATAAAATCATTAGAAAACTGTAAAAACTAGCTATTATTTTTGTCGGCAGGACAAATGAGATATTCAATAAATCAGGTTGGA
>JAQQAK010000294.1 GCA_028527945.1 Spirochaetaceae bacterium | reverse complement strand
CTGCAAAAACAGCTGGACAGTCAGCATGAGATAAAATGTATTTTATTTCATCAGCTGTAGAATCGCATCCTCTTGGAACATCACAGGCTCCAAGTCCCAGAAGTGCTAAGTCTGTCATTAGCCATTCTTTTCTGTTTTCTGATATTATTCCTATTTGATCGCCGCGTCTGACCCCGCTCTCATACAGGCCTGTTCCATATATTTTTATTTCTTCCCAAAACTCTCTAAAAGTTAAAGGTTGAAACTCTTTATTTTTATCTTTTATTAAAAAAATGTTCAAATCCGCATATTTTGCGCAAATTAGTTTAAGTCTTTGGGTTAAGGTGTCCTTGCTATTTTTCAAAACATCCCCCGCTCAATTTTAATTTTCATCTTAGGATATCAGAACTTAGGACTGTTGTCTATTTGTTTACAGTAATGTCTTAAATTATGAATTTAGAGAGGCTCTTTAAAAAATTGAGAAGTTTTGAAAGAGGCTCAGATATAATAATTTTTTTTGATAGTTTGTTTTATTACCTTGTAACAGGATTGAGCCGATTTAGATTTTGATATAGACTCCTCAATCAATAAATAGCGGTTGAATCACCATCCGCTAAGGTTTATGGCTTAAGCAGGTAGATCAGTATATGAGCAGTTACCATTTTTTATCTAAAGCGGATAAACAAAAGGGCCAGAAAGGGTACCTTACCTATACATTTATTAATGGACTTGGCTATAGCTTTATGGCTGAGACTATTATATATTTGCTTGCAATGCATTTTGGAGCTGGAAATATTCAGTTGGGATATATCTCTTCTGCTGTATATTTGACCGGTTTAATAACCTTTTTTGTTCCGGTAATATTCCCTAATGTTAAAATTGTTAACCTTTTTTTTGTCGCGTGGCTGATAAGAGGAATCGTTTGTATTCTATATGGAATAGCTCCTTCTCTTTCTGATAAAAATGCTGTTCTTGTTATTATTCTTGTCTACACTCTGTATTGTGTTTTACGTAATACAGCGTATCCACTTAACCCTGTTATTCAAAGTGTTATTACAAAGCCTTCGGAACGTGGGCATTTTTCCTCTCGTGTAATCATTATTCTTTATACTTCAATGATGCTTTCAAGGCTTGCCAGTTTTGGCGGACTTAGTTTATTTTCTGGTAATGAGCTTACAGGATTATTTTTACTAATAGCCCTTGGAATAATTCTCAATACAATGGCATCTTTTGCTATTAAAAAGATTCCTGTAAATGAAACTGTAAAACCAAGATCATTGAAACAGGCTTTAAAAATCTTTACGCGGTATCTTAAAAATCCTCAGCAGTTTTTATTCATACTACTTTATTGCGGAGGAATGTCGTTAATTGTTCTTTTTAATTTTGCAATACCTTTTCTGACTAAGGTTGTTGGAATACATTCAAATATGATCTTCATTTTTACCATGATCAATTTTCTTGGTGTTGTTGTTTCTTCAAGGCTTGTACGACCATTTCTTGATCGTTTTGGAAGTAAGCCGCTTCTTACGCTTGCGAGTTTAATCATCTTTTTTCTGTCATTCTTCTGGATCCTTACCATGGATAATGATTTTAAAATTATTTATTATATTTTTGGATTTATTTCAATGTTTTTTATTGGCATGATTCGTCTTGTGCTGGAACGCCTGATGGTAAATTTTATACCTGAAGACGATAGGGTAGGTTTTTCATCTTCTATTGCGGTAGTTTTTTCTGTTATATCTTTATTAGTCGGACTTGCCGGAGGTTGGCTTGCTGATCTTTCAGTAAATTTCGATATTTCTTTTCCGCATGAATATTCTTTAACCTTTGGTTTTATGGGACTTCTTGCTCTGGTTAATTTTATTATGTCACTTTTTCTAAAGGAAAGCGGCAGTCTTACTGCTAATCAGTTTTTAACCGTTGTATCAAACCCCAGAAATCTAAAAACAATACATAATATTGATATGCTGAAAAGAGTAAACGACAATGTTCGCAAACAGACTATTCTAATTGAACTCGAGTCTGATACCAGTCATCTCGCTACTCAGGAAATAAGAAATAGATTACAGCTGGCCACTATGCGTGATAAGGAGATGACTATTCGTTCTCTTTTTTCAAATCCAAGGCCTGCTTTAGAAGAAGATCTGATAAAAGAAGCTCTTGATCGGTATTCATGGTGGCGTCAGTCAGCTATTTTTGCGCTTGGTGCTTACCCTACAACAAAAACAAAGTCAGCTCTTAGAAAGATTTTTAAAGAAAAGTATCCATACATGAAATCTGTTGCTTCAAAGTCTATGGCCCGGATTGGTGATTTATCATGTCATGATGAGGTTGCTAATCTTTTAGAAACGGAAGGTCTCGATGCCAGAACATATATAAATCTGGTAATAGCAATATCGTTAATGGAAAAAGATGGCCATTATTGGAAACATATATTCAGGCTGGCTTCAGAAGAGCTTAGTTACAGATTTATTCAAAGCCTGATGATTATTGGTTCTTTGAGGCAGAACTTTCAACCTCCAATAGACACCCTTTTTTATGAGTTAAACCTCTCTGAGAAAGGTGGTTTTGATGCCCTGTTTGAAGAATTAGCAGATCTTGATTTATCTGATGAAGATTTTTCCTTATTAGCTGATGGAATTGAAAATAAAGATTATTACTCAATTGTTTCATGGTGCCGACATAGGTGTAAAGGGTTTGAACTTTTAGAGCCTTACGAGTATTTAAGAAAATCTATTGTATCTTATAAAAAAAGACATATAAGCCCATCTATGGCAATGGCTGTAATGTATTTGACAATGCAGCTTGAGTTGCTTTATAAAAAGCAACTCTCTGCTGTAAGGTATACAGCAGAGTAGTCATCTTTTTCTCGTAGTTAATCTATATTTTAATAGATGCTCAGTTCTTTTGTTCTGGTTGAATTAATTCTGTTAACATTTTCTTGTTAATTATTTCAGGAAGCAGAATTGCGTCTTCACTTTCTGGAGGATACCATAAATAAAATGGAACCCCAGCCCGGCCAAAATTATTCATCCAGTTATCTATTTCAGAGTTTCTGTTTGTGTAGTCGCCATGAATTAGAACAATATTATTTTTTTCAAACAGATCTTCTATTTTATTAGAAAATAATACTGTTTGTTCATTTGTTCGGCAGGTCATACACCATTTTGCTGAAAATGCAACAAACACACCTTGTTCTCCACCTATGTTTTCTTTTACCGTTTCAGGAGAGAATTCTAACCAGCTACTGTATTTTGAGTCATTCAAAGTTTTTTCAACATCTGTGTCAACTTCATTGTTTTTGTCAGTATCAAATAGAAGAACCGCTGAGCTTCCAATTATTATAATACCAATTAATAAGCCTGTTATTTTTTTTGCTTTGCTTTGTCCTGGCTTTGACAGTTTTCCGTATAGCCATGAAGCTATTGATAGCGCTAAAATATATACAAGAATTTTTGTTGCTGAAATTCCTGAGTTTTGATGATAAAGAACATCTGCCAGCCATATTGATGTTCCAACAAGAAGAAAAGCCATAGCTTCACGAAAGGTGTTCATCCACGAACCTGGTTTTGGTAATTTTGAGATAACTGCCGGGAAAAATCCTATAAGAATAAATGGTAGAGATAATCCCAGTCCTACCATAATAAAAATTAAAATAATTATTATTGCAGATTGAGAAAAAGCAAAACCTGCTGCGGCTCCAAGAAAGGGCGCTGTACATGGGGTTGCCAGGAGCACGGCAAAAATACCGCTTATAAAATGACTTGCCATCCCTTTTTTATTATTTACTTTGGTGTTCACTTTTAAAGAGGGGCCTGTAATTGTAAAGACCTCAAAAAGAGATAGAGCGAAAATATAGACAATGGTTAAAAGGACAATAACAAAAACACTATTCTGAAACTGAAATCCCCATCCTATTTGTTCTCCTGAAGCCTTTATTATCACTATCACAATTGCAAGAATTAGAAGAGAGGCAACAACTCCGGCGGTATACATAAATGAAGAAAAAAGTATTTTTTTTCGATCTTCTCCTCCCTGTTTTACAAGGCTTAATGCTTTTATTGATAAAACAGGAAGAACACATGGCATAACATTTAAAAGAACTCCTCCTATGAAGGCTAATAAAAGAAAAAATAAAAGATTATGAGACTTTTTTTCAGGGAGTTTATTTGTAACAGATATTTCTTTTGATTCAGGAAAAAGGCACATCCCGTTTTCATCACATAATTGCCATGAAGCTTTTACTGTTAAATTGGAAAGATCGTCATCTGTTTTAAAATCAAGTATTTTTGCGTAAATTATTGTTGAGCCATAAAAATTTGTAATCCCATCTTCATTAGTACCCTCTGGATAGTTTATCGCTGAAATTTTTACAGTTTCAGGCGAGATAATTTTAAAATTGAAAAAATTAGGCTGAAGTGTTTGGTGAAAATTTTCAGGGAAGATATATTCAAGCTGTAAAATTATTGTACCATTATTATCTTCTATAATTTCTGCGTTAATATCAACATTTGGTGTATTTTGCGCAAAAATTGAACTTACTGTAAATAAAAAAAACAAGTAGAAGAAGTATCTTTGTCTTTTCATATTTGGCCTCCGTTCATTGAAATAATAAGTGCCGAAAAATTATATAATCCATGAGCTATTGCTACTGTATGGATAGAGCGGGTTTTTATAAATATTGCTGATAAGAATAAACCTATAGCTGTGGTTGCCGCCAAGGCATAATATCCTTCATATAGATGTCCTGTCCCAAAAAGAATTGATGTTAAGACTGCAGCAAGAATAGGATTTAGTCCTGTGTTTGTTATTGATTTAAAAAGATAAGATCTGAAAAAGATTTCTTCACTATAACCTGTAAGAAGACATGATATTAGTAATAAAGGAATAAGTGCCGGGTTGTTGAATTTCCAGCCAGAACCGTACACAAGAGTATTATCTAATTCAGGTTCAAATAAAACAGCAATAAGGCCAGAAAAAGCTATACAAAGATAAATTCCTATAAAAGTTACAACTGCATATAAAAAATCAGTTTTTTTTATTTTTCCTATCCAGTACTGTTCTAAATTTCGTCCTGGTTTTAAAACGATAATATAAAGAGTTAACAGTATTTGAGGAAGAGTTGTTATAATATACATAAAATTGAAGTATAATGAATTGAACATATCTAAATTCATATCTTCCATATTTTGGGACATATATCCCGGGATAAAAAATACTGCAAAGATTAAAAACGGCTCTAAAATCTGCAGATTAATTTTTTTATTGTTTCTACTGGAAAAAAAAGCACTCACACTGTAGAATATTACAACTATATGAATTAAATGCAAGTTAAATAGAGGAGTTATAGTCTATCAAGTGCTGGTTTGATCCTGAATATTATGATTATTTTGAGTTTTGCTGTTTTTTTTAGTTTTA
>JAQQAK010000293.1 GCA_028527945.1 Spirochaetaceae bacterium | reverse complement strand
ACTTAGAAATCAATTCCATCTGGTCGCAAATCAGGTAAATCCTGCCTTGTATTGAAAGAATCTGTTTTAGGATCAAGTTCAGAAAGAGGAAGATCTGATTTTTCTAAAGGTTCAACAGCAGGAGAAAAACGACTATCTGTTTCTACGGATGCAGAGTGAGAAATATTATCGTACAATTTCATACAATATCGAATATCAGCAAGTTTATTCTTAATTTCATCTTTACGTCGCATAAAATCATTAAAAAAATCGTCTGAAGTATAATGCCTATCAAGTTTTAAACTTTGAATTTCACCTTGTTCATAATATTTCTCAAGAACCTGAACAGCATAAAATGAATGTTCAAATAATGGCAGAATATTACACATCATAATAACTTCATCTGTTGTATCAGCTTTAACAGTTATTAGTTTAGACAGTTCATTGCTTTCTCTGTCAGAATTTTCAAGTTGACGCTTTACAGAAAGAAGTGCTTCATATGCGGACAAAAATCGTGGAAGATAACTATTATATTGAGAAGAATAACCTCTGGTAAAAGATTCTGCTCCCGCACGAAAAACTTCTTCACGCTTTCCAGACCAATATAACTCGTATAGATTTTCATCACCAACATCTATATCAACTCTCGACAAAGGACTTCCTGGCCTTTTTTCAACAATGCTCCCAGGCATGGCATAACGCTCCATATGCCTGTCATCTTCACAAGCTACCTTTCCCTCTACACAAACGACAAGGACAGATCCATCTGGAGCACGCTTAACTATAAAATCTGTGCCGCGAACTCCCATTAAAGCTGTTTCTGTCTGAACATTAAGAGCTTCGTTTTCGGCAAGCTTTTGAACACGAAAAGATATAGTACCAGCCATCATCTGAACAGTGGTTTTTGCAGAACCATTTCTTTCGATATCATTAAAATAAAAAGCAGAGCATTTTTCTACTTTTAGAATTGTACCACGGCGGCTATATCCAACCAGCTCAACTTCAACAAAACCATCATCACCAGTTTCAATAAAATCATAGGCAAAAAGCTCAATGCCTATATCGGAATCCTGTAAATTGAGAGTATCCCCATCCCGCTGTAAAAAGACAGCTCCTTCAATATAAACAATTCGTGCTACAGGCGCTAATGCAAAAACAGAAGGCGCAACGATAAAAAACAGAAGGGATAATAATATTTTCGACAAACATCTTTTATTCATTATACTACCAGCCTACTTTACCCTAAATATACCAAAAGTGTCTATAATTCAGCTCCAGCCCATAATTTAACTATATTAATTATTGTTTTACATGATTTTTCCATAGTACCAAGAACAGCCCATTCATTTTTACTATGAAAATTATGCCCACCAGTAAATACATTCGGGGTAGGAATTCCCATCTCAGACAATCTGGAGCCATCTGTTCCACCACGAATAATCTCAGAAACAGGTTCAACACCAGCAGCTTTTGAAGCCTTAACCAGATAATCAATTCCTTCAGGAACTTTATCCATATGTTCCCGCATATTAAGATACTGTTTACCTTCTTCTATAGAGACTTTACCACCTTCAAAGAGAGCCTCAACAGCCAAGCCAAGTTTTTTTAAAGATTCTATTCGCCTATTGATTTCGGGCAGTTCAAAATCTCTTAAAAGGATTATAAGCTCAGCAGCCCCAAGTTCAGCCTTCATTTCAAGAGGACAATAATAACCAAAACGGCCATCTGTAGCTTCAGGACTTTCATTCTGAGGTATCATATTAACAAAAGCAGAAGCCATAGTAACTGCATTAACAAGCTTTCCTCTTGCACTGCCAAGATGAATAACCTTTCCTTCAAACTTCACCTTAACCTGATATGCATTAAAACACTCTGTTTCAATTTCACCCTCTTCTCCTCCATCCATAGTGTAACAAAAAACGGATTTGAGAATTTCAAGTGGAAATCTATCCATTCCTTTACCGGTTTCTTCATCCGGAGTAAAAATAATTTCTATTTCACCATGAGGGATGTCAGGATTATTTATCAGATATTCAACAGCAGACATAATTTCAGCAACACCAGCTTTATCATCCGCGCCAAGTAAAGTAGTGCCATCAGATGTAATAATTGTTCCACCTACGTATTTTGCAAGACATTCATCTGAAGAAGGATCTATAACAACACCATCCTTTAACTGAATAACTTCTCCATTATAATTTCTATGAATCTGAGGTTTTACATCCGTACCAGAAACATCTGAAGAGGTATCAACATGAGCCATAAAACCAATAACAGGTAAATCATTGTCAGTGTTTGCCTCAAGCCGGGCGATAAGGTAACCATATTCATTTAACACAATATCTTTTACACCAAACGATTCAAGTTCACTCTTAAGTAAATTGAGTAGTTCCCATTGACATTCAGTTGAAGGACAAACATCTTTATGCATATCAGAAGTTGTTGTTATTTTCGCATAACGGATAAACCGTTCTAAAATTTTCTCAGTCATATATTTTATGATACTCTCTGCGGTAAAGGTAGTCAACATTGCTCAACCTTCAGAATTTTTATCTGTAAGACAGTTTCACCAAAAGTTGAAAATGTGTATAATACTTTTTAATGAAAAGATTCAAAATAATATTTATAAGTGTTTTAGTAATATCAATGTCTTCATGTATGTCCATTGAAGAGACTGCAATGAAATCTGCAGCAAACATGCTGTCCTCTGAAACTGGCGGAGCTTCTGTCTTCACCAAAGATAACGATCCGGAATTAATTGCGGATGCCCTGCCTCTGGCTTTAAAGCTCTATGAAATGGTTCTTGCATCAAATCCGGAACACGCGGAGCTTCACTATTCAACAGGCAAAAACTTTGTAATGTACGCCAATGCGTTTATTCAAACTCCAGCTGGAATGCTCCCTGATGAAGAATATAAAAAACAGGAAGAAATGGTTATCCGCGCTAAAAAAATGTATATACGCGGAAGAGATTATATAATTGACGGAATAGAGCTTAATCATCCAGGCTTTACTGAAGCAGTAGAAAATGGCCAGCTTGATGAAGCATTAAAAATGACAAACGAATCCAAAGACGCCGGTATGCTTTACTGGGCTGCTAGCGGATGGATTGGGGCTTACAGCTGTGATCCATTTGATTTTGAATTGGCAAATACACTTTATATCCCATCGGCAATGCTTTTAAGGGCTCTTGAACTTGATGAAAACTTTAACAAGGGAGCTATTCACGATATTTTTATTCAAATATATAGCAGCTTACCCTATTCTCATATTATAAAAGCTGAAGAAAATGCACCAGAAACTGTTGGTCTATTTAGTAAAACTTATTATAAAAATAATGTTCCATCAGGAACTCTTGGAGACAAAGTTAACTACCACTTCAAAAAAGCCCTTGAAATAGCGAATGGAACAAACCCAGGAACATATTGCAGCTATGCTGGAAGTGTTTGTGTAAAAGAACAAAATTATAAAGAATATAAAGAACTCCTTGAAAAAGCTCTTGCTATAAATCCTGAAGATGATCCTGCGAATGAACTTGTAACAACAATTTTTCAGGATAAAGCAAGATGGATGCTTGAACATGCCGAAGACTTTTTTATTGTAACAGAGGAATAATAATGAAAAACAAGTTTTTACTTTTTTCGATCTTACTTTTATCAGCAGCTGTATTTCAGGTCAATGCTATAACCCTGAAACTGGCAAGCCTTCTCCCTTCAGGAACTGAATGGGATAGATCTTTAAACAGCATGGCCAACGACTGGAAAGAAGTCACTGACGGCAGAGTACAGATAAAAATTTATCCTGGAGGAATTGCTGGCGGAGAGGCTGATGTTATAAGAAAGATGAGAATTGGTCAGATTGATATGGCAGTTCTTACATCAACAGGCATGATGTCAATTGTACCGGATTCTTTTGTAATGAATCTTCCCTTTATGCTTGAATCAGAAGATGAACTTGATTTTATAGTTGAAAATGTCACTCCAATGTTTGATGAGGCATTCAAAGAAAAAGGTTTTATAGTTTTAACATGGTCAAAAACCGGATGGGTAAATTTCTTTACAAGAGACAAGGTAATAACTCCAGAGGATATGAAAAAAACAAAATTCTCAGGACCTGTAACACAGCCTGAACTAACCAGCTGCTTTAAAAAAATGGGAATGAATGTTATTCCTGTTGATCTTCCGGATCTTTTAATGAGCCTTCAAAGTGGTATGGTAGACTCAATTTATACAGCACCAATGGCGGCGGCATCTTATCAGTGGTTTGCAATTACTGACAACATGCTTGATATGAGAGTTTCTCCAGTTTTAGGCGGAATTGTTATTACAGAAAAAGCATGGAGAAGAATTCCTGACAAATATAAAGAAGAGCTCTTTGCTGCCGCTCGCTCAATGTCTAAAGACTTCTATTCAGAAGCTGAAAGACTGGAAGCTAAAGCTATTGATGTAATGGTAGATAACGGCCTCACTATAAATGAACCAGAAGCTGACACCCAGGAGAAATGGCAAAAACTTCTTGGGGTTGATTACTCTGTGCTAGTTGGTGATGATAATATTGTATCAAAAGAAATATACAATGAAGTTTCTACAATGCTAAAAGAATATAGGAGCAAATAAAGTTTGAAGACAGGAAGCCGGATTTTTGCACGTATTGAAAACACAGCAATTATTATTGTTTTAGCAGCTTTAGCCCTTCTTCCATGTGCTCAAATTTTAATAAGAAAAATTTTTACAGCTGGAATTCAGGATTATGCCCCTTTAGTAAGGCATCTAACTCTTTTTACAGCCCTGATAGCCGGAGCAATTTGCACAAGAGAAGAGCAGCATATAAGCCTAGGTTTTATAGACTATCTGAAAAATGAGAAGCTGAAAAATATAATAGCATCAATTACAGAAGTAATAAGCGCCTCTTTTTCTATTGCAATAGCAATTGCTTCAATATCATTTTCAATCTCAGGCTTTGATCCAACCAACAAACTTCTTGGGCTTCCACTTAATATTATAAGTTTAATTATAACCCTTTCACTTGCTGTGACAGGTATAAGATTTGCAACAATGAGGAAGAACAGACGAATATTAAAACTCGTTCTAAGCATATTCTTTGCACTTATTCTTTCACTTCCTACTATTATTAACCTTTTTTATCTAACTCCTTTTATGCCTCCAATGTTTCTTGAAAACATGCTTGATGGTTATTACTATTTTTTTGAATCAGCAGATATAGTAATTGTTATAATTCTCGTTCTTTTAACAGTCTGTGGCTTACCTATTTTTTTATTACTTAGCGGCTCAGCCTTTATCCTTTTCACAGGCTCGTGGGGAGCGTTAGAAGTTATTCCAAACGAAATGTACAACCTGCTTACCAGCTCATCAATCCCGGCAATTCCTCTTTTCACATTGACTGGATTTATTCTTTCAGAAGGAAAAAGTGGGCAAAGGCTTGTGAATCTTCTTCAATCCTTTATTGGAAACATGTCCGGCGGCCTTGCGGTTATGACAGTAATTGTCTGCGCATTCTTTACTACATTTACAGGGGCATCAGGAGTTACAATACTTGCTCTGGGTGGATTATTGTCCTACATAATGCTTGACAGTGGTGAATATAAAGAAAATTTCACAAAAGGATTCATTACATCGGCAGGAAGTATTGGCCTTTTATTTCCACCAAGCCTCCCTATAATTATGTATGGAGTACAGGCTCATATTAACATAAAAAAAATGTTTCTTGCAGGAATAATACCTGGGACAATTCTGGTAATAGCCCTTTCTACAATGGGTGTTTTTCACGCAAGAAAAAATAAAACCAAAATTGCAAAACCAAATAAGGAAGTATCAATTTCTGAAAAATTGAACTCACTGAAAAAAGCATCAGGAGATATAGCTCTTCCGATACTGATATTGGCGTTATACTTTGGAGGGCTTACAACTATAACAGAAACCGGTGCTGTAGCTGTTATTTATGCCATTATTCTTGAAGTTTTTATATATAAAAATCTGAAACCAAAAGATTTGATAAAAATAGTAAAAAATGCTGCTCCGGTAATTGGCGGAGTATTAATGATAGTTGCAATGGCAAAAGGTCTTTCATATTTTATTGTAGATGCTGAAGTACCTATGATGCTTACAGATTTTTTTAAAGCTCATGTAGAATCGCCATTTGTATTCCTGCTTTTACTAAACGGTGTACTTATTATAACAGGCTGCCTGATGGATATTTTCTCAGCAATCATGGTAGTAGCTCCATTAATTATACCACTGGGAGAAATGTATGGAATAAATCCTATCCAGTTAGGCATTATTTTTCTAGCAAATCTTGAGTTAGGTTATTTGACTCCTCCTGTTGGTTTAGACTTATTTCTTGCGTCTTATGCTTTTGAAAGCCCTCTTCGAAAAATATATAAAATGGTAATTCCGTTCTTTCTTGTTCTCCTCGTGATGGTATTGCTAATAACCTATGTCCCATGGTTTTCACTAGTACTTGTAAGATAACCAATATAATTATACTCATTAGTAAATGACCATCTGCAAATCTGATTGCTTCAAACCAAGCAGCTGTAGAGATACTAAATGATAAAATTATTTTTGCTATAAAATACACAAATAACTAAAAGGTTATCAATAAAACGCAGTTGCATATATTTAGTAAAATCAATAAACTTAATATATGAAAAACACAATACTTTTTCTTTGTACAGGAAACTCATGCCGAAGTCAGATGGCTGAAGGTCTTGCGCGAGAGTTAAAAGGAGATATGTTTGATGCTTATTCTGCAGGCATTGAAACACATGGTCTTAACCCTAAGGCAGTACAAGTTATGAAAGAAGCCGGAGTTGATATATCTGATCATGAAAGCAAAAATGTAAAAGATTTTATCAATTCAAATATGAAGTTTGACTATGTTGTAACTGTCTGCGGACACGCAAATGAAACCTGCCCATTTTTTCCTGGAAAAACAACAAGAATACATGTGGGCTTTGATGATCCCCCTGCTCTCGCAAAAGATGCGAAAACTTTAGAAGAAGAGTTAAGTCATTATAGAAGAGTAAGAGATGAGATAAAAAACTGGGTTGAGGGACTTCCTGAAAATCTTGATAAATAGAAACATAATAAATATTTTTTCTTACTCATTGCTGCTTAAGAAAAAATAATTATTATAAACCTCTATTTTATTCATCTTTTAAGACTTTTGTATAATTATATTGGCACAAATCTATAATATCAAAGCGGCTGTCAACGCCCATTTTATTAAAAACATTATATAAGTGCAGTTTAACTGTAGATTCTGCAAGGTTAAGCCTTTCTGCAATTTCTCGGTTACTTGCCTTATATATGGTAAGAATCTTAATAACACGTTCTTCAGCTGGAGTTATTCCTAATCCTTTAAGATCATATGGAGCTTTTGTTTCATTAATCTCTTCAAGCTTATCCTTTATGGCATTATAATCTGTTTTTAAGGTAAAATTCTCCTTTTTTAACTCTTCCTGCCGCCTTAAAGTATCTCCCCATACAATAAGAAGCATTATAACAAGAAAAAGAGTAAACCAAAGTGATGAAAATCCCGCCATAACACCATCATCAGTATAAAGAAATGCTGATATCTGAGAGGTTGTAATAATAATAAGCATTAATATTGCTGATTTCAAATTTCTATGCTCTTCCATAAATCCATATTGGCGAGCAACAAGCCAGCCTACTAAAAACAAGGCTGGCCCATAAAATTCTTTATAACCTGTAATAAGATTAGCTATTCCCATAAGAAAAAAAGCTGTAACCTGTAAAAGTTTAAACCATCTATTCTCATGAAAAACGCTAAAAAAGAAAGGAATACCAAGTAAAAAAACAAACCACACATATGGATTTTTCAATGCTGATATAGTCCCAAACTTACTATTGTAATTAATAAAATTTACAATAACAACAAAAATATCAATTACACTTATAAGAAGCCCAACCCTTTTCTGCACAGTTTCTAAATATTTACCCAACGATCCCTCCTATTTCTACATCCATAACCCTCTAACCGAATCTTCAATATCGTATACAGCACGGACTTCAGGGGTTATATTTTTATTTATGGATGCCTTAAGCTTTTCAGCAAGTTCATCATAATTCCAATCACCATCATTAAGAGGATTATATTTACCAATAGATTTATCTGCGGCCTGATCATTCTTATAGTTTGAAACCATATTAAGAGCAAGTAGATCCATACAACAACTAATAACTTTTTGGTTCCCACCAATAAAATCACTTATTGGAGCAAGCCTTAAATAAAGATCTGCATCATCTTCTCTTGAATGAAAATAGACCTCTTTAGTTGACTCATCTATGGACATTACATAAATACACAAATGAGAAAAGGCAGTTTGAAAAGGTTTATCACAACCTGCCAAAAATGGAATAGCTGCGATGAATCTTCCAACCTCACAATTATCCAGCCATTTCGCTTTTTCAACACCCATGTTGAAAACGGCCTTAACTCTGCTAGAAATAATAGCCCAATCTTTCTTGGTCATAATTCCTCTTTCCCTTTTTGTAATAACTTCGCGATCGTTTTTTGTCATAAGATCATAACACATTGTAGACATAGATTTTTCCTCCTGAAATTTTGAAAATATATTTTTATAATAACTCTTTTTTGAGGTTGAATAAATATAGCAAATTAAAAAAATTTTGAAAAACAAAAAAATATGATTAGTTTTTCTAAAAGTCACTTATTTCCTATATTATGAGTTAAAAATATATGCATATTTTAACAAAATTATTATAAAAGCTATTGAAATATTTAGAGACCAACTGTATATTTATGCAATCTTTCAGTATATTTATACACCAGGATTTAGTTATGGATAAAATAGAACGGATGGAAACTATAAAAGAAATTATCCACGAAAACAGAATAAGAAGTCAGGAACAGCTTCTGTCAGAACTTTTAAAAAAGGGTTGCGATGTTACGCAAGCAACCTTATCAAGAGATCTGAAACAGCTGAAAGTGGCTAAAATAAGCGATGGAGCCGATGGTTATACATACAGCATTCCTGGGTATAGTAAAACTATTCAGCAGAATGTGGTTTCGACAGTATTTTTAAATGATCTTAAACGAGGATTTTTATCAATAGTTTCTTCAGGGAATATAAGTGTTATTAAAACTATTGCCGGTCATGCTAATTCTGTAGCATCCGCTATTGACAATGTAAACATTCCCGGAATACTTGGAACAGTTGCCGGAGATGACACAATATTTATAGTCTTGGCTGAAGACGCAAAACACAGCGATATAGAAAACTTTTTCAGGGGATTAAAATGAAAGCAGCAATACTTGGAGCGACAGGATATACAGGAATGATTCTTCTTCGTCTTTTATCGGAGCATCCGGAGATTGACGAGATAATTGCAGTTTCATCATCCAGAGCAGGGAAAAGCATCAAGGAAATTGATCCGGGGGTGTATACAGCCGTCAAAAATAAAACAAAACTTACTGGAGGAGAACTTTTAAGTGTAGCCGAGGCTGCGGAAATGCAGCCGGAAGTAACATTTGCAGCGCTTCCTCATCTTGAATCAGCAAAGATTTGCGCTCCATTTTTTGAGAAATCTGTTGTAATTGATTTATCAGCAGACTTTCGAATAAAGGATCCGCTCATCTTTGAAAAGGCCTATGGGCAACCTCCCGAGAGACAAGATCTTCTTAACAAGGCCGTTTACGGACTATGTGAGATCTACCACGATGAAATAAAGACTGCTAACCTTATTTCCAACCCTGGATGTTATCCTACAGCTACAATGCTTCCACTTATTCCGGTGTTAAAAGAATTTGGAGTTGACGGAAAGATTGTTGTAAATGCCCTATCAGGAGTGTCAGGCGCTGGAAAGAAGGCCGTATTTAACAACCTCTTTGTTGAGCGAACTGAAAACTGCGGAGCCTATGCTCCTGCAAAGAGCCACCGGCATCAGCCTGAAATAAAGAAGGAACTTGATATAGCACTAAAATCTGCAGGCAGGAACGGAGATGTAAACCTCTTTTTTACACCTCACCTTGTTCCGCTAAAGCGCGGTATGGAAATTACCACCATTATTGATATTCCAGAAGAGACAGCATCAAGGCTCAGCGATGAGGCGCTTGATAAACTCTATACAAAATATTATGAAGACTCATCCTTTGTAGCGTGGGACAGCGGAAGACTGCCGCAGACAAGGGATGTCTGGGGCTCAAACTCATGCCGCATAGGCTGGAAGATAGAAGGCCGAAGCCTTATGCTATTCTCCGTTATTGACAACCTTGTAAAGGGCGCGTCCGGACAGGCTGTCCAGAACATGAACATACGATTTGGATTTAAAGAAACCGCCGGACTCAGAGTTTACGGAGAGCTATAAATGAAGAAAGTTCTTATAAAGATTGGCGGGCGTGCAGCATCTGATGAAGCAGCCCTAAAAGCCCTTGCCCTTGAGATGGCACAAATGCAGAACGACTGCAGCTTTTATTTCGTTCACGGCGGAGGCGCTGAAGTAACCCGAATATCTGAGATATTCGGACTAAAAGCTGTCTTTGAAAACGGCAAGCGTAAGACCTCGCCGGAAGAAATGGATGTAGTTGATATGGTCCTTGGTGGAAAGATGAACAAATATATAGTAAGGCTTTTTTCATCCCGCGGCCTGAATGCCGTTGGAATAAGCGGTGTTGATGGAAAAACATTCACAGGAAAACCCGCAGCGCCAGACAGCAGGACGGGAGAAATTACGGCCGCTGATCCCGGGCTTTTAAAAACTATTTCAAGTGCCGGATACTTACCTGTAATTTCCTCTGTGTCAATGGATGACGAGGGAACCGCCCTCAATATAAACGCGGATGACGCGGCCCTCGCGGTTGCAAAATCCATTCCGGTAGATAATCTGATCTTTATATCAGACATCCCCGGAATTCTAAAAAACGACGAGGTAATAAAAAGCCTCACACCTTCCGAGATAAAGGAAGAAACAGATGCCGGGGTCATCTCTGGCGGAATGATTCCAAAGGTGGAGTCTTCCGTCGAAGCGCTTAGAGCCGGGCTTGAGAGTGTAATAATAGGCGGATACAACAAGAGTGGGGATCTTTCAAGGCTCCTTGAAGGAAGCTCCGGAACAAAAATATACAATAAATAAGGAAATAAAATGGAACACCTTGATAAATATGAAGTAACAACATTGGCATATGATGTGCCATTTCCCAATAATTACACGATTCCCTTCCATATTCTTGAATATGGAAAGGGCTGTTACATTTGGGATAAATCAGGAAAGGCATTCCTGGACTTTGGAAGCGGCATCGCGGTAAACGCTCTGGGTTACGGCAGAGAGGATCTTGCGGAAACAGCTTCAGAACAGATGAAGAAGCTGATACATGTGTCAAACCTCTACACAACAGAGCCGACACTGGAGCTTGGTTTCAAGCTTACATCAAGCGGAAACTTTGATGCTGTTCACTTCGGAAACAGCGGCTCTGAGGCAAACGAAGCGGCGCTGAAATATGCCCGCCTCTACTCACAAAGAACAAAGGGCGAAGGAAAGCATAAAATACTCGCGTTTAAAAACGCCTTTCACGGACGGACGATGGGAGCCCTAAGCTGTACTCCTACAGAAAAGTATCAGGCTCCCTTTGCCCCCCTCATGCCGGGTGTTGAGTTTTGTGAATACAATAACGAAGCAGAGCTTGAAAACATGCTTACAGAAGACTTCGCGGCAGTTATAGTCGAACCAGTACAGGGAGAAGGCGGGCTTGATGTAATGAAAGCAGGCTTTGCCAAAAAGCTGAACAACCTCTGCAAGAAACTTGATGTAATCCTGATTGCGGATGAGGTTCAGACGGGTATAGGCAGAAGCGGCTTTCCATACGCCTCATCAGTTGTGGGGCTTGAGCCGGATATTATAACCCTTTCAAAACCACTCGCGGGCGGCCTACCCCTTTCAGCAACCCTTATACCTGAAAAGGTGAACAAGCTTATTCACCCCGGAGAGCATGGAACAACGTTCGGAGGCGGCCCAGTAACTTGTGCAGTCGCTAACAAGGTCCTTGATATAATCTTTACACCAACATTCCTGACTGATGTTCAGAAAAAGGGTGAATACATTGGAGTAAAACTTCAGGAGCTTGTAGACAAGCATCCCGCCGCGAAGCAGGTCAAAGGACTGGGGCTCCTGCGAGGGCTTGAGGTTGGAACTGCTGATGAAGAGGGAACAAAACTGGCAGGCAAAATAATAGAAGAAGCAAAAGAAAATGGCCTTCTGTTATTGCGCTCTGGTAAAAATATACTAAGAATTGCTCCTCCTCTGGTAATAACAGAGAAGGAAATAGACAAAGGCATAGAAATTATTAACGTCATATTGGAGGCATTATAATGGCAGATAAAGAAATCAAAAAAATAGTTCTCGCATACTCTGGAGGACTGGATACATCAATCATCATCCCATGGCTAAAAGAAAACTATAACAACGCCGAGATTATCGGCTGCTGTACAAATGTTGGACAGGATGAAGACTGGGACGGAATGGAAGAGAAAGCACTTAAATCAGGTGCAAGTAAACTCTATATAAAAGATATCAAAGATGAATTCGCAGAAGAATACCTTTTTAAAATCATCAGGGCCGGAGCTTCTTACGAAGGAAAATATCTTCTTGGAACATCCATAGCAAGACCACTTCAGGCAAAACACATTGCTGAAATAGCTCTTGCCGAAGGCGCTGACGCAATCTGTCACGGCTGTACAGGAAAGGGAAACGACCAGGTTCGTTTTGAACTTACATTTAAAGCGCTTGCCCCTCACCTTGAGGTAATTGCCCCATGGAGAATCTGGAATATAACCTCTCGTGAACAGGCTATTGACTACGCGAAAGCCCATAATGTTCCGCTTGGCAACATTAGCAAGAAAAACATCTACTCGCGAGACTGGAACATCTGGCACATGAGCCATGAGGGCGGAGATCTTGAGGATCCATGGAACAGACCTAAAGATGAAATGTTTCAACTGACAAAATCTCCCAAAGAGGCTCCGGATACAGAAACAGAAATTACAATAGATTTTGAGAAATCTTTCCCTGTTGCCATCAATGGCAAAAAAATGTCCGGTATGGAAATAATGAAAGAGCTCAACAAGCTTGGCGCAGAAAACGGTATAGGAAGATCTGATCTTGTAGAAACTCGTGTTGTAGGAATGAAGAGCCGTGGTGTTTATGAAACCCCGGCTGGAGAAATCCTCTACAAGGCAGTAAGAGAACTTGAAATGCTTACAATGGATTATGACACACTAAGCATGAAAGACAGCCTGAGCCAGAAATATGCTGACTTAGTTTACTGTGGAAAATGGTTTAGTCCTGTAAGAGAAGCTATTGATGCATATATGGAAAAGGCTTCAGAGTTTACAACCGGTTCTGTAAGAGTTGTACTCTACAAGGGTAATGTAATTATTGCGGGAAGAAAGTCTCCATATTCAATTTATCTTGAAGATTTGGCATCCTTTGGTGAAAGCGCGTATGATCACCATGACGCAACCGGCTTTATCAACCTGTACGGCCTTTCTACCGGAGTAACAGCAATGGTTCACAAAGGAATTAATGCCACTGGTGGCCAGGCAGACGAAATAAAAGCAACAGCGGCAACATACCATGACAAATAATATCGAGTTCAGGCGAGCCAACACTGATGATGTAGACAGTATTTATAATCTGACATCATCAATGGCATCTCAAGGCTTAATGCTCACAAGAAGCAAATACAAAATTGTTACGTCGCTGACATCCTTTTTTGTCGCGGAAGATAAAGAGACCGGCAAGGTTATTGCCTGCGGGTCTCTTGCTCCACTATGGACAGACCTTTGCGAGATATGCGCCCTTGCTGTACACCCTGTATGGCAAGGAAGGGGTATTGGCGCGGCCCTTGTGAACAGCCTTGTTGCTGAAGCCGAAAGATTAAAGATAAATCAGGTTATAACACTGACTTATCAGGTTAAGTTTTTCGCGAAACAGGGCTTTGAAACCAGAGACAAAAATGATTTTCCAAGAAAACTCTGGAGAGAATGTCTTGAGTGCCCAAAACTTGAGCATTGTGACGAGACAGCAATGATTAAGATCATATAATGCTGACCGTATACATTCTTTTAGAAGTACACATAAATCCATTAAAAATATAATAATTACCGCACTATGAAGTGCGGTTTTTTATAATTTCATCAAATAACATATTGACCATAACCTCTATTACGTACATTCTGGCAATATGAGTGATGACATAAAAATAAATGAAATTGATGGTATGTTTAAAGGACCGATTAGACCACTTCTAATGAAGCTTGCCATTCCGATGTTTGCCGGAATGGTTGTTCAGGTAGTCTACAATGTTACAGACACATTCTGGGTTGCTCGAATAGATATGGCAGATCCCTCCTATATGGGTGGAACCGCTATTGTATTCCCTCTAATATTCTTCTTTATGGCGCTGGGAAACGGACTCTCTGTAGGTGTCAGTTCGTTAGTTGCAAGAGCTATAGGTGAAAAAAACGCAAAAGTTCTTAGCACAACTGCAGAATCAGGTCTACTAATAAGCTTGATACTTTCGGTTCTGTCGTTAGTAATTATTCTCCCATTTGGTTCCAAAATTCTTGTCGCTCTGGGTGCCCAAGGAGATTATTATGTACACGGACTTGAATATTTAAATTATATCGTACCAGCAGGCCCGGTAATATTTTTTACAATGATCTTTCTTGGAATACTTCAAGGCGAAGGTCTTATGAAGTATGTCATGAATTCTATGCTGATCGGAACTGTATTAAACATTGTTCTTGATCCGGTTTTTATATTTATTCTGGATATGAACGTAAAAGGAGCCGCTATAGCGACCGTTTTGGCACAAGTAGTTGGGCTCATATATGTAGTAACAGTTTTTTCCAGAAATAAGTCTTCTATAAAAATTGAATGGGCAATTTCGAACATAAAAGGAAAAACCATAAAGGATATTCTGGCAATTGGTATTCCTCAGTCTCTGGCCATGATAATAATGTCTCTTAGCTTTGTTATCCTGAACAAGATAGTAATAGAGATAGACGCGCTTGCACTTACAGCATTTGCTCTTTGCGGCCGTTTTGAACAGCTGATGCTTATGCCAGCCTTTGCTATAGGAGCAGCTATAGTTACAATTGTTGGACAGAACGCGGCCAGAGGAAATTATGAAAGAGTAACAAATGTAATGAAAGAATCATGGCTGATTGGAGCTATTTCTGTAGGAATTCTGACAGGTCTCATGGTAGGCTTTGCGCCATGGATTTTCAAACCTTTCACCGATGTTGAAAAAGTTAGATGGTACGCAGTCATGCAATACAGGGTTCTTGGCATATCTTATCTGACAGCCCTTTTTGGTATTACCGGACGTTCATTTTTTCAGGCAATAGGATATCCCCTTCCGGCTTTGTTTCTGACATTGCTAAGACTCATCCTTATAGCTATTCCCGTAATGTTAATACTGATATATGTGTTCAATATGGGCATATGGGGAGTATGGCTGGGACTAGCCTCCGGAAGTGTAGTTTCAATGATAATTTCTGTTATCTGGGTACGACATTCAATTAAGCGACTTGAATCTGGAAAAATGAAGATTCACGGGGTTTAACGTAAAAATCCTATACACTAAAAGGATCATTTGTTACAATACTCATAATAATTCTTAAAAAAGGTAACATATGGCAGAATTTAGCTATAATATTATTAAAGAAATTGGAGTCCTCTCTGAATCACCAAAAGGGTGGAAAAAAGAACTCAATCTTATTTCATGGAATGGGAGAGAGCCAAAATATGACATCAGAGACTGGGCTCCGGATCACCAAAAAATGGGAAAAGGAATAACACTTACCCGTGAAGAGCTTGATAACATTGCAGCTATTGCAATGAAGCTAGAATAATAGACTTTTCATACAAGGAGACAACATGGCAGTTAAATTCAACAACCTCGATAAAACAGAGTCTTTCAAAAAACTACAAACGCTAAAAAAAACATCACTGAAAGGGCTTATTACCCCGGAAAGGATTAAAAACTCACAAATAGAAGCTGGTGGGGGTCTAACCTATAATTACTCCGCAAAAGCTGTGACTGATGAAATTATAAAAGCCTTGGGCGAGCTTGCACTAGAACAGGAACTTATTCAAAAATATATGGAAATACTTTCCGGCACAAGAATGAATACCGGGGAAAATCGAATGGTTCTGCATCAGTTAACCCGAGGAGAAACAGTAAAACCTGTTGAAGAAAACGGGAAAAATATTGGAGCCTTTTACGCAGAACAGAAAAAAAGAATAGCTGACTTTGCGAACAAGGTTCATAAGGGAGAAATTAAAGGTTCTACTGGAAAAAATTTTGACACTGTTGTTCAAATAGGAATAGGTGGCTCAGACCTTGGCCCAAGAGCACTTTATCTTGCGCTTGAAGGATGGGCAGAAGTTAACAAAAAATCAATGATGGACGCAATGTTCATTTCAAATGTTGATCCTGATGACGCAACTGCTGTTGCAGCTTCTATAGATCCTGAAACAACTCTTTTTATACTTGTATCAAAAAGTGGAACAACACAAGAGACCCTTACAAATCAGGCATTTGTTCTTGATATTATTGGTAAAACTGGTTCAGAAAACCTTGATCCATCAAAACACATGATTGCGGTAACTAGTGAAACAAGCCCTTTAGCAAAATCTGATGAATTTCTCGAAAGTTTTTATATAGATGATTACATTGGTGGACGTTACTCTTCAACAAGTGCTGTTGGCGGTGCAGTATTAAGTCTTGCATTTGGACCTGAAACATTTGAAGCCATTCTTGAGGGAGCACATGACGCTGACATAAGAGCCCTTGAAGCTGATATAACCAAAAACGCAGCTTTGATGGATGCTATGATAGGTTTATATGAAAGAAATATTCTTGGCTTTCCTTCAACAGCTGTTCTTCCATACAGTCAGAGCCTTTCACGATTTCCGGCACACTTACAGCAGCTTGATATGGAATCTAATGGAAAAAGTGTTAACAGAGAAGGTAATCCTATAAACTACTCTACCGGTCCTGTAATTTTTGGAGAACCTGGAACCAACGGGCAGCATTCTTTTTACCAACTTCTTCATCAAGGAACAGATATAATTCCACTTCAGTTTATTGGATTTAAAAACTCACAAAGAGGTTATGATATTGAAATTGACGGTTCAGAAAGCCAGACAAAACTCAATGCTAATCTTGCCGCTCAGATTACAGCTTTTGCACTTGGAAGCGATAACACAAATCCAAACAAACAATTTAATGGAGAAAGACCATCAAGCCTTATTTATGGCTCAGATTTAAACCCGGAGTCTTTGGGAGCACTGCTTGCTCATTTTGAAAACAAGGTAATGTTTCAAGGACTTGCATGGAATATAAACTCTTTTGATCAGGAAGGTGTTCAACTAGGTAAGGTTCTGACAAAGAAACTGTTAGGAGATGCCGGAAACGATGACATTTCAATTCTTGAAGCTTATTTCAAGCTTCTTGATGAATAATTTATTCTATTTAACCGTTCTTATAAAAAGCTGCCTCTTTTTTAGGCAGCTTTTTTTATATATTATCAAATTATAAATATTTATCGGCCTACGGCCGAAAAAAACTATTGCTATTTCACCTTTCTTGAAGCATAATGAAAGAATACTTTTTATAAACGGAGGTTTTAAGTGCTGGAAAGAAATTTCGTAAAAACCCTTGAAGATAGCTTAAAAGATCATTGGGAACAGCCTTGTTTTTCAAATTTTGAAGGAGCAAACTATTCTTATAAGGATGTTGCCGAAAGTATTGTTACTTTTCATGAAATATTCAAAAAAGCTGGAATCAGCAAAGGGGATAGAATTGCTGTTTGCGGAAAAAACTCATCAAATTGGGCAAAAAGTTACCTTGCGACAGTCACATATGGAGCTGTAATAGTTCCCATCCTGCCTGATTTTTCCAGTAACGATATGACCAATATCCTGAATCATTCTGAAACTAAATTATTCTTCAGTGATAACTCTCTTTGGAAAAATATAGATTCTGAAAACCTTACAACACTTGAAGCTTGTTGTAGTTTAGAAGATTTCAACGTTCTCATGGAAAAGAACAATAACTATGAGGATATAATAGAAAAAACACAAACTGAAATAAAAAACAAATATTCAGAAGGCTTTAAGAAAGATGATTTACAGTTTGATTCAATCTCAAATGCAGATCTTGCCGGCATTATCTATACATCAGGAACAACAGGATTTTCAAAAGGTGTAATGCTTTCTCATAACTCTCTTATGGCAAATGTTGATTATGCTCAGGAAAATATGGGACTTGTATCAGGAGATACATTAGTCAACTTTCTTCCTTTGGCCCATTGTTTTGGATGCGCTTTTGATTTTCTATTTCCTTTTGCGACAGGATGTCATATAACATTTTTACCAAGAATTACGCCGCAGCTTATAATCAAAGCAATGGCAGAAGTTAGACCAAGAATGGTTCTTTCGGTTCCACTTCTAATTGAAAAAATATACTTTAAACAATTAAAACCTATACTTAGTAAGGGATACGCCAAACTTCCTATTATCAAGAATATTCTGCACAAAGTAATGCTAAAAAAGCTCAACCAACTATTTGGTGATAACTTTCTTACTATAGTAATTGGCGCGGCAGCTTTTAATCCTGAAGTTGAAAGTTTTCTTACAAAAATTGGTTTTCGTTTCACAGTTGGTTACGGCATGACAGAATGTGGCCCGCTTGTAAGTTATATGCCATGGAACGTTTATAAAAGTAAATCTGCCGGCAAACTGATTAATCATCTTGAAGCAAAGGTAATAAACAAAAAAGAAGGTTCGGGCGAAGGAGAGCTCTGTGTTCGCGGTGAGAACGTTATGTTTGGTTATTACAAGAATGATGAGGCAACAAAAGAAGTCATTGACGAAGAAGGCTGGCTGCATACAGGCGATATGGTTGTTATGGATGAAAATGATGTAATAACAATTATGGGACGTTGTAAAAACATGCTGCTTGGTGCAGGTGGTCAAAATATTTATCCCGAAGAAATTGAAGCCAAACTTGGTAATTATGACATAATTGAAGATAATCTTGTAATTGACAGAAATGGTATTGTTACAGCTCTTGTTTACCCTGATCATGAATACGCAAAAACATTATCAATGACAGCAGAAATTATAAAGGAAGAAATATCAAAAACAATTTCGTTAATAAATAAAGAACTTCCGCTTTATTCCAAAGTTATTAATTTTGAAATAATAACAGAGAAGTTCGAAAAAACACCAACATCTAAAATTAAACGATATAAATACGCATAAAAAAAATCCGCCAAACATCAAACAAGTTTGGCGGATTTTATATTATTTTTTAGTATACAATTGTAAAAGCTGCACAAAGTAATAACATTTTTTATAAATTTCTGTAAGCGTTGGAACAACCCCTTCTTCTATTAACACTTCAATTTCTTTCCAGTTAGTAATAAGCTCATGTGGCTTTTTCTGATAATCTTCAATAACCATCTTAAAGTTCTTGGCAATTGCTACAAGATGAGAACCTGTTGTATTAATAAGTTGCAAAGCAATATCATTAACTTCTTTAAGCTCTTTACGCAAAGCATTTGTACTTGAGTTACCACCTTCGCGGCTTTTAAGAAGCCTTGCGATAGTACCACCACGTTCACCTTCTTCTGAAAGGCCTTCGTCAAAAGCTATCAACTCATCCGCTACAGCCATAAGGCCATAAAATGCTTCAGATAATTGCTGAGAACTGATATTAGTTGTCCATTTTCCACGAATTATAAGAATATCACTTACTTCTCTGATATCCTTTTTACAAAAATCCATTAAAAATGCCTTTAAATAATTCATAGGAACAACATAAGTATATCCACCAAGCATTTTCTTTTGAAAAGCAATATTAGCCTTGTCTGTATAATATTTAGTTCTTGAAATAGCATTTGTACCAAAAACTTTTTTGGCAAGATTGTCTCTCTGATTATTAGTTTTTTCTTTTGCTATTTTCTGAATAGCAAGTTCCACCTGCCCTTTAAGCTTATCTAAATAATCTTCTACAATCTTCTTTGACGGGTTTTGAACCTTATAAGCAAAGTCAGGATCTTTATCTATTGCTCTAACCATTAATTCAAATATTTTAGACTGCCTTACATCTCTTATTTTTCGAAGAGCCTTTTGCCAGTCATTTCTATTTATTATTTCAGCACCTTTATACTCTGTAAGCACATTAAATAAACTGTTCCAGTCTGCATCAAGCTCAAGAGCAGGAAGGAGAACGAGAAAATCTTTTAGATCCTCTGAGACATATTCTCCATTTATATCTTCAAAACGGGGTGAATATACAAAATCATTTTCAGGAAATCTTGAATCGAACTTTCTTAAAAAGAAATAAAAATCAAATGTCACAAAATCAAGAAAACAAGTCATGAGATTGTAAACTGAATTAATAGAATGAACTCTCTCACTATCAAAAATTGCAAAAAACTTTACAAGGTCTGATTTTAGCTTTCCGGCAACCTTTTTTATATCTCCATCAGCTTTTTTAACAGCCGCTTTTATTTCTTTTTCATCAAAAGATGCTCTAAGTTCCAATTGCTCTTCAGTTAATGAGTTTTCTATAATTATTGTTTTTAAAACAACAGAAGCCTCTGTATGATCAAGAAGAACCTTTGCAGGCCCTATAACCACATACAAATCATAAAAGAACTTGGCCAGAGCGGCTAAGGCTTCTTCATTTTTAGGACTATAGAATTTAAATTTATGCTTTTTAAGCGCCTTATTAATTTCTTTAAGTTGGCGTTTTTTATCTTTTTCAGGATCAGAAGCTCTTTGAAAGAGTGAAAGTAACTTTTCGATAAAACTTAAAGCGCCGTCAGAACTACCCACTAATGCATCCCCCGGTGACTATGTTATTTTAAAACATCCTCGCATGTCAATCAAGTTTTTTTAACAGCGAGAGTATATTTAACAAGTATACTGTTACTAAAAACTATTAAATCTTTACTATGATAACACAAATACGACAAAAGCAAATTAAACAAAAATGTCAGTACATAGTGAATTTAAAGTAACGAGCTTAAAAAAGCATTTTATAGAAGCTCTATAAACACTAAACTATTGAGCCTCTTTCAAAACCCCGGTTGGGTTTTAAAGAGGCTTTGAAGAAAATTTAACAACATTAGATAATTATATATAGCATACAAGTTGTTAAATTTTCTTCATTTACATTATGGAGACTCTTTCAAAACTTTCTAAGTTTTGAAAGAGTCTCTATTATATATCAAAAATCTTGAAAACTTCCTTATTAATTATAATATTAAGCATCAAATCAAGACCATCAAAAGACATCCTCCAAGGACCCCAGCCATGTCTGAAAAAACATCTGCAATATCACGACTTCTTCCTGTAAAACCCTGAAGATACTCAATAAGCACTCCGTATGAACATAATATCAAAACTGTAAGTACTACGAAGAAAATAGGTCGATCAATTTTCTTACTGCAAATACTATATCTGAAAAGAATAGTCAAAATTAAGAAAGCAATAACATGTTCAACTTTATCAATATTATTAACTTCCGGAGCAATTTCAGGAGGCTTAGGTGTTAACATAAAAAAAGATAAAACACTTATACAAACTATAAAGC
>JAQQAK010000292.1 GCA_028527945.1 Spirochaetaceae bacterium | reverse complement strand
TTACTTTCTTTCCAGATGTTTGTTCGTCAAGTATTTTGACTATCTGTTCTTCACTAAATCTCTTTTTCATTTCAGCCTCCATTGTATTTATTGGCTGAAAACTAATCTACTCTTTTGTACTGTTTTTAGGGGTGAGGTCAGTTCTCTCTATATTGTGCGTTAGAATCAACCATAGGACTTTGGGGGAGCTCATTTTTATATAAAGAAAAGGGTTTAAATCAATCTGCTTCTATTCTCTGGTTAGCAGTATTTTATGGAGGCATGATTGGCGGTAGATTTTTATTTGAATTATTGAGAGTAAAAAACTACCAAAGTCCCATTGGTAAAATTGGACTTTTTAATATTCTTGCAGGTGCGTTTATGATGTTTTTTTCATCCCAAGTATTAATTGGGGGATTTCTGTTAACCGGTCTTGGATGTGGTTCAGTTTTTTCATTCCTTATAAATGAAGTCCATTTCAGAATTAATAATGATTTACAAGGTTCTATTGGGGCACAAATTGTTATGGCTTATGCCGGGATGACTTTTCTTCCTCCTTTTTTTGGGTTTACAGCAGGTTTAAGATCTATGCATCTTTTTCCCTTGTTTCTTATAGCTTGTCTTTTGATAATAATGATCTGTTTTTATAGACTTAGAAAATTATCTGAACGTAAGCAAAGTGATTAGCCTTTGCTTACGTTTACTAATTAATCTTTTTTATAAAGGTTTATTCGATGCAATCATGTGCATATACCGATTTTTTTTTTAGAAGTCTTAGGCAAAGGAAGAACGCTGGTATTAGAAAAATATCAGCAAGAATCCATGCCACAGGTGATGCCATACAAACTGCTATGTATCCCCATAATGGAACTGCAACTATTGCTATTACAGTTCTTGCAATCATTTCAAGGATCCCGGAACAAAGTGCTAGAGAACTAAAACCCATTCCCTGAATAAGAAAACGTATGCTGTTTAAAATGGCCAGAGGAAAATAAAAGGCTGCATTATAAATCAGAAACAGGGTAATATTTTTCAATATATCAATTTCATCATGATCTATAAATAATAAACCCATTTGCTTGCCAAACAGAATTATAAAAATTAATGCAAAGATTGAGTAAACAAATCCTATTATTGTGCTGCTTAGTATTCCTGATTTTAAACGATCAAGCTTTCCTGCGCCAACATTCTGGCCTCCGTATGTTGCCATAGCTGTTCCAACAGCATCAAAAGGAGTGCAAAAAAACATGCTGAGTTTTTGCGCAACAGAAGCAGCTGCAACTATTGCTGAACCCAAGGTATTCACTGATATTTGCAGAATAACTGTTCCTATAGCAGTTATAGAATATTGAAGCCCCATAGGTACTCCAACCCCGCAAAGTTTCCTCATATTTTGTGCATCAAGTTTACGATCTTCTGGTTGTAGTTCAAGTAGTGAAAATTTCTTCTTTATATAAAAGAAACAAATTGCGCCAGAAAGACCTTGTGAAACAATAGTGGCTAACGCAGCTCCGGCAACATCTAAATGAAAGATCATGATAAAGATCAAATCAAGGAAAATATTTAAAACCGAAGAAATAATAAGAAAAAAGAGGGGGGTTTTACTGTTTCCAATTGCTCTAAGAATACAAGAACCCATATTAAAGAGAATAATAAATGGTATTCCAGCAAATATAATACGAATATAACTGGTTGCCTGATCTAAAATATCTAGGGGAGTCTGCATTATAATTAATAATGGACGACAGAAAATTACTGTTACTACGGTTAGAACTAAAGCAAAAATAATTGACAAGATTTCTGAATTATAAATAAATTTTCGCATTCGGCTGTAATTCTTTGCTCCAAAGCTGTTTGCTATTGGAATTGCAAAACCTGAACATAATCCGACACAAAAACCAATTATTAAAAAGTTTATTGAGCCTGTAGAACCAACTGCTGCCAGAGCATTAACACCAAGGCATTTCCCTACGATAACTGTATCTACAACATTATAAAATTGCTGAAAAAGATACCCTCCAAGTATAGGTATTGAGAAGTTGAGAATTAATGGTAATGTTTTTCCTTCTGTTAAATCTTTTGTCATTTTAATCGTTGAGGTTATTTTCTCCTACGTCAAATCTTTTTTAGCCTATAATACTGATTGAATAATTTGGGGGATTGGTATTATACCAAGGCCATACAATCAGTTCCTTACAGAACCAACCAGACCCTGCTTTGTTTTAGTAGATATTTGCTCTTAACTGCAGGTGGTGTGGTTGATTTTTAATAAAATCTTAATTGCAAATTATACTTTTGCTATTTAAAAGTCTATATAAAGAGCTGTAAAATTTAACATTTTATTAAATAATATAGAGCTTTTAACTTAATATGGTTCTTTGATAGGTTATCTCCCGTCAAAGTTTTTCATGAACTTTTAGACGGGAGATAAATTAAGCTGAGAGATATCAGGTTATTATAAATTTGGCAGCTTCACTCTTAATTTTTTCTATTTTATCAATATTATTTCTGCTTAACTCTTTTTCATGTTTGATAGAGCTGTTTATATCAGTAATACCCTCAGCAATATCTTCAATGGCCTTTTGGGTAAGTTTACTTATATTCTGCAGATTTAAGATTGAGTCTATCATCTGTTTGTTACCAAATCTCATTTCTTCTGATCTTGTAGAAACCTCTGTAGAAATATTTTGCATACTTCTAAGACCTTCAAGAATTTGTTTTCCACCAATATTTAGTTCTGTCATAGATTCATTAATCTTATCGAATATTTGGCTTACCTGTTTTATTGATGAATCAATCGCGTTAAAGCCTGAGCTATTGCTTTCTGACGCTGTGATTAGTTTATCTATAGATTGTTGAATATTTGAGAGGTTTGTATTTACCTCTTTTGATTGTGTTTCAGATTCCTCTGCTAATTTTCTTATCTCGTCCGCTACAACAGCAAAACCTTTACCGGATTCTCCAGCATGAGCTGCCTCAATTGCTGCATTCATTGACAGAAGGTTTGTTTGGGTTGCTATGTTGGAAATAAGTTCGTTTGCCTGCATTAGTTTTTCTGCTTCATTCACAATAATGTTAATAATTTCAGAGACTGCTTCTACAGACTCAAGCCCGTCAGAAGAAGCTCTTGTCATCTTTTTAACATTTGTAATACCGGATTTTACTGTTTGAGAAATAGAATCTATTCCATATGACATCTCTTCTATGGCCGCAGAAGATTCAGTAATGCTTGAACCTTGCTCTCCAATCTTGCCTCCAAGAGTGTCTATATGTTTAGTCAATTCTTCTGCTGAAGCAACAGTTTGGCTAGTATTGGTGCTTTGATCTATTATTTGCTTTTTTATCATTGTGATATTGTTAGTAATCTGAGAAGCCGCTGACGCAATTTCTCCCATGTTAATATTCATTTCATTGCTAGAGTCATTTACTTCGGTTATTCTGGCATTAACATTGTTTAATAGTTCTGAGAAATTATCAAACATTGTGTTAAGACTCTTTGATATAGAGCCAATTTCATCTGTAGTTTTTATAGCAACTCTATTACTTATATTTCCGCTGGATGCTGTCTTCATATTCTCTTCAAGACTTAAAAGCCTTTTTGTAATTATCCGTCTGACAATAATTGTTATTATAAAAATTATTGTTAAAATAGCTGCCGCACTTATAATTACAATAATCTTGACAAGATATTTTGATGTCTTGAGTAGTTCTTTTTTTTGAATTGAAGAAATAATATACCATGGCATTGTTGATAGTTTTTTATAGCTGTAATATTTTTCTGAGTGTTCAATAAAATCAGATTCGTTTCTATCTGTTAGTACTTTCTGTATTACTCCATCTTCTTTAGATTTATCATGTAATATTAGCTCTTGATTCGGGTGAGAATAGATAACGCCATTTTCATTAATTATAAAGGGGTAACTGATATCTCCATTTGATTTTGGGCTGATGTATCGAATAGACAGGCTTGTGAAGTTTAGATTTAAAATGAAGTAACCAATTAATTCACCATTATAGACCATTCCTTTGCCCACCGGCAGAAGTAGGTTTCCTGTAGAACCTGAACTCTCACAGGCAGTACTAAAATAAAGTGTATTATAGTTTTTATGTATAGCTTTAAATGTTTTGGTATTAGTAATATTTACTCCAATCATTTTTCGATCTGTTGATGCTTGTATTACTCCATCCGGAGAAACAATATGTAAAGATTCAATAAAATAAAGTTGAGCTTTATTTTTGTTCAGCATAGATGTGGCTACTGAATATTTTTTGTTATAAACATAACTGGCAAGGCCATTGTCTCCGGAAAGTAGTTTAACTATGAGATTCTGGTTTCTGAAGATAGTATCTATTAAATCAGTCATATCTTCTGTTTGTTCTAATAATTGCTGTTTTTGTATGTCCAAAAATTTTTCGTTTATTGTTTTTGATGTTACTGATGTCAATACTATAAAAACAATAATAAGCGGAATGATGATTGATGATAGGAATTTAACCTCAACACTGTTTAGTCGCATTTTCATAAGGGCTCCAGAAAGTTATTTTATAATTGATTAAATGTTAGGAAAAATAAGTTTAGT
>JAQQAK010000291.1 GCA_028527945.1 Spirochaetaceae bacterium | reverse complement strand
TCTTTCCAATATTTAGGTTTAGAACCTTTGGGCTGATAACCTAATTGAAAACCTCGAGACGGAAGCTTGCTTCGATATGAAAAAGCCTTATCGGCCGCATCCCAATTTACAAGATACCATTCGCCTGTTTCACCAACTCCAAGTTTTGAACTCATAATCTTTGTTATAAAATCAGGACTTAATTGTAAAACAGCAATAGCAGCAAGTGCTCCATCTTCATCATAAATGGGAGCACCAATAAACCCAAAATAAGAACCTTTATCCAAAGCAAAAGAATCAAAATCCATAAAAAAGGAGTCTTTTTTTGAACGAGCTTCTTCCCAGCAATCAGCAAGAAGACTTCTGTTAAATCTTCCATCAGCAAGATTTGTTCCTAACGCCCTTGAATAATATTGAGTAAAAAGTACATAACTGGTTTCAAAATCAATTAGATAAAAATTATTATAATCATTTGCTGATAAAAACTCGCCTATATCAGCGCTTAGAGAACCTGCCTCATTTTCAACAAAGCTATTGTATTCTTTAAAATCACTATTATATGGAGGAAGTTTATCAAGATATCTTTCTTTTGCTATTTTATAAAAATCTAAAACGCTAGCTTTTTTAGAAAGATATTCAAGGTCATTCAAACCAGAATTAAAATAATCTCTTACTTGTCCGCATTTTATAGACTGTATTGACTGAAGTGAAATAAATGCTTTGTCAACAAGTTCTTTCTTTGCCATTATTCCCCACTGAAGATTTATTACAGTAAGGGGTAGAAGGCCTGCCAGCATAAAATACAAAATCATTTTATATTTGAGTTTTTTAAAGCGCAGATTTTTTTTCTTCTCTTCCATATATTTTAATGGTATGAAGAAAAACTCCAAAATCAAGTAAAGAGCTTTGCTAAATATTAATTTTTACTTGAAACAAGTCCTACCGTATTATATATTAATACAACTCGCATCAAAGAAAGGAAAAAATGAAAACAGGCGCTGTTATCGTTTCGGCAGGAATGTCTTCCCGAATGACAGACTTTAAACCTCTCATGAAAATTGGCTCAATCTCTATGGTTGAACGAATTATAACAAACTTTCAACAGGCAAATATTTTTCCAATTGTTCTTGTCACAGGCTACCGCGGATCAGAGCTTGAAAAGGCATTATCTAAAACAGGAATACTCTTTGTTCGAAACAAAGAGTATCAGACAACAGAAATGTTTGATTCAGCAAAATTAGGTTTTTCATTCATTAAAGATAAATGCGACAGAACTTTTTTTACTCCGGTAGATATTCCGCTTTTTACACTGAATACGATTTCAAATCTTCTAAAATCTTCAGCGCCCATAGCCAAACCTGTTTGTGAAGAAAAAGAAGGACACCCCATTCTTATTTCCAACAGACTTTTGGATGGCTTGATAAAAGACAATGGCCATGGCGGATTAAAAAAAGCAATAGACAGATGTGGATTTGATATAGAAAAAGTTGAAGTAAATGATGACGGAATACTCTATGACGCAGACACCCAACACGATTTTGACAATCTTGTAAAAAAACATAATGAACAACTCTTTCGCCCCTCAATAGAAATATCACTGATGTGTGAAAACAAATTATTTGACAAAAATGGAGAAAGGCTTTTAAAGCTTATTGAATTTACAGGGACTGTAAAAGAAGCCTGTGAAAAAATGCAAATTTCTTATAGCAAGGCTTGGGGAATTCTTTCAGATCTTGAAAAGAATCTGGGGTTTGCTCTGGTTGAAAGGAAATCTGGCGGAGATACCGGGGGAAAAAGCAGGCTCACCCAAGAAGGTAAAAAACTGCTTGCTGAATATGAAAATTTCACAGAAAAAGTGCAAACCTTTGCCTCAGGCTGCTTTAATGAATGCTTTAAAAGGAAAATAACATGAAACTACTTAGAACTGAAGAAGCTGCAGGAAAGATACTCTGTCATGACATTACTCAAATAATAAAAGGTGTAACAAAAGACGCAGTCTTTCGCAAAGGACACATAATAAAAAAAGAAGATATTCCACTTCTTCTTAGTCTGGGAAAAGATCACATATACATATGGGAAAACGATGAAACAGTAATTCATGAAAATGATGCAGCAGAAATTCTTAGAGATATCTGTATGGGCGCAAATATAAAAGCGACAGCCCCTAAAGAAGGTAAAATAGAACTTATTTCAGAAATTGATGGTATGCTAAAAATAAATAAAGAAAAACTGAAAGCGATTAATTCTTTAGGTGAAATGATGATTGCAACCCGCCACAGCGGCTTTAGCGTCAAAAAAGGAGAAAAGCTGGCAGGAACAAGAATTATCCCACTTATCATTAAAAAAGATAAAATGAATGAGGCAAAAATCGAGGCTGGAGAAACACCTCTATTAGAAGTTCTTCCATTTAAAACAAAAAAAATTGGAGTTATAACCACAGGAAATGAAATTTTCCACAAGCGTATTGAAGATCAATTTACTCCTGTTATCGCCTCAAAATTCAAAGATTTTAACTCAGAAATTACAGAACATATAATTCTTGATGATAAACACGAAAAAATAACAGAAGCAATAGACAAGATGATTGAAGATGGAATTGATATAGTTGTATGCACAGGAGGGATGAGCGTTGATCCAGATGATAGTACACCGCTTGCAATAAAAAACACAGGAGCAAGAGTTGTTACATACGGAGCCCCCGTCCTTCCGGGAGCAATGTTTATGCTGGCCTATACTACGAATAATCGTCCAATAATAGGACTACCCGGCTGTGTTATGTATGCTAAAAGAACAATCTTTGATTTGGTATTGCCAAGCCTGATAACTGATCAGGAAATATCAAAAGCTCAACTTGCAGATTTTGGTCATGGCGGATTATGCCTCAACTGTGAAAAATGCGTTTTTCCAAACTGTAGTTTTGGAAAATAAAAAAGAAAAGGACAGAAAAGTTGGATGATAAAAATAAAAACCTAAGCCATATTGATGACAATGGAAACGCAATAATGGTAGATGTCTCTGAAAAAGATATTTCGAAGCGAAAAGCAGTTGCTTCAGGACGAATAAAAATGAGCCGTGAATGTTTTAAAACCATACAAAGTGGTAATAACAAAAAAGGAGATGTCTTGGGAGTAGCTCAGGTTGCCGGAATAATGGGGGCAAAAAAAACGAGCGAACTAATACCACTTTGTCATATTTTGAATCTTACAAACTGTAAATTAGATTTTAAAGAATATCCTGAAATTTCTGAAATAGAAGCAATCTGTACGGTGAAATGCAATGGAAAAACCGGAGTTGAGATGGAGGCTTTGACAGGAGTATCTACAGCTCTGTTAACTATTTACGACATGTGCAAAGCCATAGATAAAACAATGGAAATAAACAATATTCATCTTGAAGAAAAAACCGGCGGTAAAAGCGGAACTTTTAAAAGGTCATAGCGAACAGAATGAAAGATCGTTTTAAAAGAGAAATCAAATACATGAGAATCTCTGTTACAGACAGATGTAACCTTCGCTGTAAATACTGTATGCCGGAGCCTGTAAAAAGTACTTCACACTATAATATTTTAAGATATGAAGAAATTCTTCAAATTTGTAAGGCAGCGACAAAGCTTGGAATAACCAATTTCAAAATTACAGGTGGCGAACCGCTTGTAAGAAGTGGAGTTGTAAATCTTATTACTGAATTGAAAACACTTCCTGAAACAGAAAGTGTTACTTTAACAACAAATGGAATCATGTTAAAAGAACATCTGGAAGAACTGGCGTCCGCTGGAATAGATGGAATAAACATCAGCCTTAACGCAATTAAACCAGAATTATATGAAAGCATTAGCGGAGAAAATCAGGTAGATAGAACAATAGAAGCAATAGAGGCTTCTGTAAAAGCAGGAATAAAGACAAAGATAAACACTGTTCTTCTAAAGTCAAATATTGATCATATTATTCTTCTGTCATCATTTGCGAAAAAATCCCCTGTTGATGTCAGGTTTATAGAACTTATGCCTATTGGCAATGGTAAGAATATTGAAGGTGTTGATAACGACACAGCGTTTGCTCTATTAAAAAAAGAATATCCGGATCTAAACTATGTAAATAAAAAAATTGGTAATGGGCCTGCTGAATATTACCACAGCAAATTACTAAAAGGCCGAATAGGTTTTATTTCTGCAAATACTCATAATTTTTGTAATACCTGTAACAGAGTAAGACTAACAAGCACTGGAATGCTAAAAAACTGCTTATGCTACGAAACATCATTAAATCTCCGTATGCTCATAAGAAATGGAATTAGTAACACAAAATTACAAAATATTATGAAAGATGAGATATTTAATAAACCCGCAGCTCACTGCTTTTCAGAATCAGAAAATATTACTGAACAAAAAACAATGAACCAGATTGGAGGATGAGCATGGGAACAATAAAGGCAATATGTATAAGTGAAAAACGTGGAGTGCAAAAACATCAAGTTCCATCAGCACAACTTAAAAAGAACTGGGGTATAGAAGGAGACGCACACGCAGCAAATTGGCATAGACAGATAAGCCTGCTCTCTTTTGAAAAAATCGAAGAATTCCGCGTAAAAGGAGCTGATATTAATTTTGGTGATTTTGGTGAAAACATTGTCGCCGAAGGCTTTGATTTTCGAAATCTTCCAGTAGGAACTCTGTTACGAAGCGGTAATATACTTCTTGAAATAACTCAAATAGGAAAAGATTGTCATACCCATTGTGCAATCTACCAAACAATGGGAGATTGCATAATGCCGCGAGAAGGAGTATTTGCCAAAGTACTCGAGGACGGAGAAATGACAGTGGGAGATACTCTAAAAATAGAAGAAAGAAAAAAGAAGCGGCCTTATCAAGCAGCAGTAATAACACTGTCAGATCGCTGCAGCAGAGAAGAAAGAACAGATACAAGCGGCCCTGCTATTACTCAAATATTAAAAGAAAATAAATTTGAAGTAGTAGAAACAATATTACTACCGGATGATAAAGAAAAACTTAAAACTCAGCTAATACGTTTGTCAGATCAACGCCAGATTGATTTAATTATCACAACCGGAGGTACTGGTTTCTCAAAAAGAGATACAACTCCTGAGGCGAGCAAAGAAGTAGCAGAAAGAGATGCGCCAGGTATCGCAGAAGCAATTAGAGCAGGCTCTATGAAAATAACTCCACGAGCAATGCTTATGCGAGGTGTTAGTGTAATCAGAGGAAACAGCCTCATTATAAATTTACCAGGTAGCGAAAAAGCTGCCAAAGAAAGCCTTGACTTAATAATAGACACTCTCCCCCATGGAATTAATCTATTAAGAGGAAGCATAACAGACTGTGCCCCAAATTAAGGAAACATAAGATGAAAAAGATTATAGAAAAACTCCTTGAGAGATGCCGCGAAGGAAAAAACTCAATACTTGTAACTGTAATATCAAATAATGGAAGCACACCTCGTAATGCTGGCGCTTGCATGATTGTCACTAAAAAAGGATTGCTAACAGGAACTATTGGTGGAGGAATGCTTGAATATAAGGCAACAGAAATAGCGATAAAAAAGCTCTCAGAAAAAAAGGGTGAATTAATAAAGTACCGGCTGACAAAAGAAGAAACTGCAAGCCTTGGAATGATCTGTGGAGGAAATGTAGATGTACTTTTTACTTTTATACAATCTTCTCCCCAAACTCTTGAGACCTTAACCTCATCTTACAATAGCCTAAATAATTACACAGAGGGAAACCTTCTTCTCTATCATGATGGAGAACGTATAGATTTTTCTAAAAAAGTCACACAAACAGATACTAAAAGTAATTACTTTATACAGTCGTTAACAAACTCAAGTAGAGTCTTTATTTTTGGAGGAGGCCATCTTGCACAGGAACTTGTACCTCTACTTAGTCATCTAAATTTCCGATGTATAGTAATTGATGATAGAAAAGATTTTACTACAAAGGAATTGTTTCCTGACGCTGAAGAAATATATACCATGAATTTTTCAGATCTCAAAGATAAAATAAAAATACTTCAACAGGATTATATTATTGCAATCACACGAGGTCATACAGGAGATTATGAAGTTCTTAAATTTGCATTGACTACTTCTGCATTTTATATTGGAGCCGTTGGAAGTCACTCAAAAGTTAAGGCTGTAAATGAAAAACTGAGAGCTAACAACTTTACTAATGAAGATCTGAAAAGAATTACCAGTCCTATTGGTATAGACATAAAAAGTGAAACTCCAGCCGAAATTGCGGTAAGCATTGCTGCTCAATTAATAGAACAAAGGGCAATATTAAAAAAAGATAAAAGAGCCTCAAAACCTTAACTTCACTTAAGGTGCCACCTTCTATGGATAAAAACAATGATCCCGACAGCAAATACTAATATGGAAAGCAAAAACATACTTAAAAGCTCAAACAACAAAGCTCCCGGCTTAACACCAAAGGTGAGAATTTTACCCAAAGCTATTACGGCATGGGTTGATGATAGAAAATCAAAAAGCCCTATACCTCTTCCGGCAGCATTAAAAAGTATAATCTTTGGAAAGGGATAAACAGATCCGGAAAAGAAAACCATCAGCATGAATGGAAAGGTTGTGATCAGAAAGCCTTTACTCATGTTATCCGCCACACCAGCAACAAAGAAAGCAATACCGATAGTTGAAAAGGCCAGAATGGTACAGACTCCTGCGCTGAAGCATATATCATGATATACCGAGACAGCAGAATGAAAGCCTAAAAGAAAAGAAGTGCCCAGTGTCAGAAGTGAAGACAGGGCTGTAATTAACAAAAAGATAATGCTGTAGGCAGATATAAAGCTTTTCCAGCCAAGCCCTGAAAGGCGGTAACGATAAAAAACATTGTTTTCAACTTCCTTTATTAATAATATCGCAAAAAGATACATTAGAACCAGCGCTGAAAAAATGACAAGACCTGGAATGTAGGTTTCAAACTCAGTCTTCTCTCCGGAATTGCCAACAGGTATTTCTGTAATCTTCACAGGTATCGGAAGCCTTAATCTGCTCAGGTAATGTTCTTTTAGATTGTTTTGTATTATCTGGGAGCACACAACAAAATACGGATTGGAATAATCACCAATTATTTCTATCTCAGGGGGGTGGGAGTCACTCAGAAAACGCAGCATGCAATGAGCATCATGGTTCTGCAAGAGCTGCTCTCCGGTAGATTCATCTGCCACCCATTTAAAATGAAACAGGGAGGAGCCTCCAGGATATTGGGCTTCTTCCATTTCTTCTATAAATGCTTTCTGATATTTAAGCGCCTTATTTTCTGTCTCAAGAATAACAACATTGTAGACTGTCATACCTTCCAGAAAGATTAGTTTGTAAAGCACGACAAAGAAGGGTGCCAACACAAGAGTCAGAATTAATAAAAGGGGTTCATTTTTTACCCTTCTAAACATTGTCTTTATCAATACTCCAATCATGACAACGCTCCGTCCTTTAGAACTACAAGCCGGTCAAAGAAGCTTTCAAGGCCCTCCAGTTGATGAGACGCGATAATTACGGCCCGTGGTTTATCCTGCTTATTCACACGATCGCGAATCCATTGGATAGTGTTTTTCCTGGATATTGAATCCAGGCCATTAAAGGGTTCATCAAGAACGAGGATTTCCGGATCATGTAAAATGGACAAAATAAGGCTGAGTTTTCTGCGGTTTCCCTGAGAAAGATGAGACCCTCTAACATTCATGTACTTGTCCAAACCCAAAAGATGAACAAGATCGGTTATTTCATCAGGAATCTGAACCCTATACAAGTCTGCCATAAAAGCCAGCTGATGCTTAACTTCGAGATCATCCCAGATTGATATGGCCTCACTCATATAGCCAATATATAGTTTTTTTGTCTTTTTTGAGGACATACCCTGAGATTCAACCTTGCCGCTGTCTTTTTGCAGCAATCCTGTTATAAGGCGTATAAGGGTGGTCTTTCCTGCTCCGTTTGGCCCCATTAGAGCAATAACTTCGCCTGCGTGAACATCAAGGCTAACCGGTCCAAATTTGAACGCGCTTCCATATGACTTTACAATATTATCAACTCTTAATATTGTTTCCATCTTAATACAGCTCAATCCCCTCCGGTCTGGGACTTTTAGAGCAAGTTCTCCAGGTTTTATCGATATATTGATGGGTATAAACCTGCTCTACTCTGTGAAACCAAAGAGCGCCCTTTCTGGTTAGAGAATACCCATCGCTGTGGGGAGCAATCAATTTAAGGATTTGTGCCGCTTTTAAAACACCCGCGAACTCTTTATCAAGCGCTCTATTAAAAAAGTTCGCAAAATCGGGCTTTGATATCTTCAGGTTGTAGCAGCTCCAGAACAGCCAGTACATCTGTCTTACCCTTTGGCTGAACTTAAGCTCAAGAACCCGCGGCGATTCAGAAGCATCTATATTCCGGCAATATTCATCCAGAGAAAAACTGTTAATACAGAACCGATCTCTGAAAAGAGAGGTCGCTGAGGGACCGAATCCTATGAAGTTATTTCTTGTTACTGATGAATACTGACCACTATCTTTTTTCGCGAAAGTCCAAACGGATGTCCGGTCAAAACCCACGTCTTCGGCGGTATCGGCCAAAACATCAAGCAGTCTGCGCTGCAATCGGCGTGACGGCCGGGGATAATTTTGCCCGGTATACGAGAAGCGGATAAAGGGGTATGTAGAAATCTGGGTAGCGCCAAGCCTGGCTGCTTTTGTAAAATCTTTAACAAGAGTGTCTTCTGACTGTCCAGGAATCGCGAAGATTAAATCTGTGTCAACAACATTAAAATTACGTTCTTTTATAAGAGTAAAACCATGCTCTATTTCCGCCGCGGTTCTGCCAAGCCTCTTGAGATTATTATCTTCAAAAGACTGAGACCCCACACTTACCATATTAACTCCGGCGGCATTTAACTTATCAAGAATCTCCGGTGTCAGGTTTTCAGGATGAAGCTCCATACCAATGCTTGCCGGATTACCATAAAGCGAACGAACATGGTTCATTATCTCCGGAAGGTAATCTATGGCGAGCGCTGGCGAACCACCACCAAAATAAAGGCTTGTAATTCTATAATTTTCAGGCATTTTACCGGAAGAAAGCTCCTTTAACAGTGACGGAATAAAACGCCGCATTTTTTCTTCCGTGTAGAGCTCTTTATTGTAGGGACAAAAATCACATATGGTTCTGCAAAAGGGTACATGAATATAAAGGCCTATTTCGTTATTAAGGAATTCCTCTTTAGGCCTGGCGGCTTCTGTTTCAGGGTTGATCTTGGTAAACCTGAATGGTTTTAGGCTGTGAGCCAGAGACAATCTCAAGAAATTGGTAAACACTTACTCTTTCTCCTGCTTTAAACAAAACGGGTATAAACGCGAAACATATCAAATATGGCTCTTATATTCCCGCTAAAAAGTGTAGAAAACTCTACAGCAAATAAATATCCGCAATTCTCACAAAGACCGGGAATGACAGAACACCTGCCGCAATCAAAACGTTCACCGTTTTCAGAGACAACACATTGCCGGCATGGACGCTTCCATGTATTTTTTAGAAAAATATCCAGCGTTGACGGAAGATTAAACACAGGATATCCCTTTTTAATCATTTCTTTAATTTCCTGAACCGCGGCTCTTCGTTCATCAGTATTAAGGCAAAGATGTTCTGTAAGCCGGTATGGTGTATGAAAATTAAATGAAATTGAATTAAGATTCGGCTCACTTCTCACAAGCTCGCAAAGACTGGAAATCTCTTTTTGATTTACTTTATTAATTGCGGTAAAAACACAGATGTTGGTGTTATTAGCCTTGCGGACATTTTTCATAATGCCGTCAAAAACATCACCCCTGATTTTGTTATGAACATCTTTCATTCCATCCAGACTCAGAAAAACTAGATCCGCTTCAGGAATGTTCAGATGAACGGTTCCATTTGTTACTATGTTGATAAGATAAAAACCAATTTCCCGCCCTTTGGCAATGAGGTCTTTAATATCCTTATTGCCATCCTTCCAGAGCATTGTTTCTCCGCCAGAAAGAAAAAGGATGCGAATGCCTTCATCATAAAACTTTTGCATCTCAAAGCTGATAGTTTCAAAACTATGCATTACCTTGTTTATATTGTTTACAGCACAATGCTTGCAATCAAGGTTGCAGAAATCAGTAACAATGACCGTACCCAGAATTGGTTTTTCCCATTTGAAAAGAACAGACTTTAATCCAAAAACTCCAAGCTTGGTAAGATAACTAAATTTCAAAAAACAACTCCTATAAAAGAAAAACTGTTTTGTAAAATTATCCTAATCTATTAAATTAGATTAAAAGAGCCTCTTTCAAAACTTCCTATGCCTTGAAAGAGCCTCAAAAGAATCTTTTTACTATTCTGTTATTTCAATATCTTATAAAAAGATCTCCTCCAGTTGTTTAAAGTCAGTTATATAATAATCGTAATATTCATTTTCACAATCATTATTATCTTCATGATCAACCATGGCCGCATATATAGATTTAATATCATACAAATTAGCCATTCTAATATCCTGAGACAGGCGATCTCCTATCATAACACATTCATTAGGTTTTAATTTTGTTTTAGATGTAACGTACTTTAAAAAATTTATATGCGGTTTCCTGTACCCACAATCAACTGAAACAAAAACATCTTTAAAACAATGTGAACAACCTATTTTTTCAACGATATCTAAAACAAGCTGCCTTGATACATTATTGCTGAGTAAATATAAATCATACTTCTTTGATAAATTTTCCAATACAGATACAACTCCAGAAAAGGGTTCTGTAATATCAAGCTCTGTACTGACAAAAAGTTTTTCAAGACAATCCATTTTAGTTTTAGTTATAACAGTATTTGTTAGTGCATCATAATTTTTAAGAGCATACTTTATAAAATCACCAAGCTGGATACGTATATCAGCTTCTTTCAAGGTCAATTTAGAATCTTTTCTGAGCTTCTTTTTTTCATTAACAAAATGGTCACATAAGGCGTCATAGTCCTTTTCAGAAAGTAATTCATCCCAACCTAGATTTTTGACAACCTTGATAATTCCATCTTTATTTACTTTTTCCCATATTCCGCTTATTGGTATATCACATAGAGTTCCAGCCATATCAAAATACAAGGCCTTACTATCTTGCAACATATTCTTTTTATAAGCATAGAGTTCTTTTTTAATAATTAAATTAAATTTCTCTGTGTGAAAATCAATATCTGACTTAACAATGTTTTTAACAATAGTATTGTAGTAGCCCGGATCATCAATACAAGATTCAATAATCCTAATCTGATCTTCAAGATCAGTAGCATCCCAGCCAAACCCATTTTCAACAATAAAATCAAGTGTAGCAATTTCATTAGCAAGAGCAGCTGTCGCCATATATGGTTTTTTCATGTAAAGACTTTCAAAAGTTGCATTCATGCCTGATTTACCTGCGCAAATATCACTACAATTCATCAATTCTTCCATATTCGAAACAAAACCATAAATCTGAATTGCGTATTCAGGATTATCATTTTTAATCTTTTCAAGCTTAGCCTTTAATTCTTCATTACGCCCGCAAACCGCAAGTATCTGAACTGGCAGCTTTTTTTCAATAACCATTTCCATCATAGAAACAGAACCTATTCCATCACCACCAAAGGTTAGCAAAATCGTAAAAATATTTTTTAAGCCAAGTTTTTCTCTACTTTCTTTACATGATAATAAATCACGCTTAAATTTCTTATCAATTGGAAAAGGAGTTGCTTTAATTGTTGCTTCAGGTTGCCCGCACTTTACAAGTTTTCCTGTCCCTATCTCTGTTGGAGAAAAGTATCTGTCAACTAGAGGAGCGACATTAGAACTATGAGCACTTATTACTTCTGCGTTATACGCAAAAACAGGAATCCTTTTGCCAAGTTTTTTAACCGCAAAAGGAAGAAGTAATGTTGTGATGAAATGACTTGTAAGAATGAAATCCGGTTGTTCTGTTTCAATCCATTCCAATAATTGTTTTTTACAAGTCATATAATGAAGCTCCGTATACAGAGGCATCATAAACCTTTTCTGAACAAAATAATTAATCTTTAATATCTCAGGATTCTTTAAAACAGAATCCCATGTCTTTTTCCAAAATTTATCCCATCTGCTTATTCCGAGTTCTTTAAAAAAATCAATATTTTCTAAAACAAACTCTTCATCATTCATATCATTAAAAATGGCATCAATTGGCGCTTTAAATCCCATTCCGGTTAAAATATATGCGCCGTATCCCTTATATCTCTTTCCAATCATTGAATAATCCCCAAAATCAGAATATAAATACGTTACCATTTTCTATGGTTCTATGACTGTAGACGATAGTGCAAAAAAATACAATATGTTCATTATTGTGTCCTTGATAGAGTAGCATCTCTGGTATATTGTTATTATATCAAGTTTTTCAGCAAAGCTTTTTATAAAGACTTTAGTTTTTACTGAACGAGGTTAAAAATGGCTTATTTAGAATTTTTATTTTTGAGGTTATAAGTGATCTTTAATAAAAGAAAAACTTTTAGAGTAAATGGAAA
>JAQQAK010000290.1 GCA_028527945.1 Spirochaetaceae bacterium | reverse complement strand
AGGATACATATTGATAAAAGAATCTTTAATGCCTTTGTGTTCCGTATTGGAAAAGAAGAAATGTACGGGGCTATTTTTCAGGATATAACATCTCCTGCAGTCAGGCGAGAAACAATAATAAAGAAAACAGAAGAAGTAATTGAAAAAAATCTTTCAAGTGTTCAGCAAATAGCATCACTCCTGGGTGAAAATGCAGCTGAAACCCAACTCATTCTAAATTCACTGATAGAGTCATACAACGATGGAGACGATAGATAATGAACAGCTTCATTGAGGTAGATTACTCTCAAAAATGGAAGAGCACAGAAAGAATCCCAGGCGATATCTTTCTACTTTCACGCGACAAGACTGAAGGCCGCATTGTGTGTACTCTTTCTGATGGACTCGGAAGTGGTGTAAAAGCAAATGTACTTGCAAATCTTACAGCCTCTATGGGACAGAAATTCACCACTTCAAAGATGGACATTATAAAATCCGCGCAAATCATTATGAAAACTCTTCCAATCTGTAAAGAGAGAAAGATAAGTTACTCAACCTTTACAATAGTCGACATCAATTCAAACGGTAAAGCGGGAATAATTGAATACGATAATCCCGGATTCATTCTTGTGAGGGATAATAAAATAGTCCAAACTGATTTTACTGTAATACCTTTAGAAAATCGTTTTCCAGGAAGGAAAGAAAAACTCAAACATACAGAGCTTGAGCTAAAATCTGAAGATCGCTTAATCTTTTTCAGTGATGGGGTTTCTCAATCTGGAATGGGAACAGCAGCCTTCCCTCTTGGATGGAGAAGACCTGATATTGAAAATTTTATCCTTCAGCAAATATCCCAAAAGCGGAATATTTCAGCAAGCGAGCTTTCAAAAAAAATAGTAGGAAGAGCGCTTTTAAATGATATTCAGAAGGCCAAAGATGATATAACCTGCGCGGCAATATATGTCAGAAAACCTCGTAAGCTGCTGCTCCTGTCAGGCCCGCCAATAGATCCGGACAACGATATTCATTTAGTAAATAATTTTGTTAAATTTCAGGGTCACAAGGTAATTTGCGGAGGAACAACAGCACAAATAATATCAAAAGGTATTGATGAAAATATTATAACAAACCTGAAAGAACGTGATGTGGACATTCCTCCTTCATCAGAAATGGAAGGAGCAGATCTCGTAACCGAAGGAATTCTAACTTTATCAAAAACAGCCGACATGCTTGAAAACAAGGAAAGCTGGAGCACAATGAAACCAAATGCTGTAAAAAAGCTTATTACTCTTTTTATGAACAGCGATGAGGTTCACTTTATAATTGGAACAAAAATTAACGAAGCTCACCAGGACCCAAGCATTCCGGTAGAAATAGGCCTTAGACGTACAATTGTGAATAGAATTAAAAAAATACTCGAAGAAAAGTATCTAAAGAAAACCACTTTGGAATATTTATAATAATGGAAGGGATAAAATGAAAAAAGAAACTGGAACAGGAAAAATAGACGTAACTATCTGTACAGGAACAACATGTTATGTGATGGGAGCGTCAGATCTGCTTACCCTTGAAGAAACGCTGCCAGAAAAAATACTTAACAGAGTGAATATAACAGGGACGACCTGTCTTAACTTGTGTAAAAACAAAGAAGATAAACCTCCATTTGTAATGGTAAATGAAAAAATAATTTCAAAGGCAAACCTTGAAAGCGTAAAAAAAGCAATACAGCAAGAATTGTCAGGAGAAAAAAATGCTAACGCTGAATAACCAGAGTAACTATATTAGAAAAGAGCTCATGATAAAGCTTCTAAAATCCTTTTTTGAAGGCAAACTTGAACAGGAAATTGACAGAATACCAATAGATATGAACCCTAAAGACAGCTCTACTTATAGATGTTGTATTTATAAAGACAGAGCAATGATTCGTTACAGGATAATGGCTCTCTTAGGTGTAAGTATTGAAAAAGAAGATAATGAATATAAACCTTTAAAAGAATATTTAAATGAAGCATTAGACAGAAAAAATATTGACCGGCCGGTAATGACAGTACTTGATACAGCCTGCAGCTCCTGCAGAAAAGTTGCGTATACCATAACTGATGCCTGCCGAGGATGTCTTGCAAGACCTTGCAGCACAAACTGCCCATTTGGAGCAATAAGCTTTATAAACGGTCATGCTCAAATTGATTCAGATCTTTGTCGTAACTGTGGAAAGTGTAAAGATCTTTGCCCATTTAACGCGATAATTCATACCCCTGTACCATGCGAAGAGAGCTGTCCTGTTGGTGCGGTAAGCCGAGACGATCACGGTAGAATGTGCATTGATTATGAAAAATGCATATCTTGTGGAAGATGCGGACGCTCCTGCCCATTCGGTGCGGTAATGGAAAGAAGCCAAATAATTGATGTTGCTTCGCATATTAAAAATGGAACCCAGCTCACAGCCATACTGGCACCATCTGTAATTGGACAGTTTCCTGGGAGTTTAAAACAGACTATCGCGGCAGTTAAGGCAGCAGGTTTTAACGTACTACTTGATGTCGCAGATGGAGCAGAAACAACAGCAAAACTTGAAGCTGAAGAGTTTACAGAACAGCAGGCAGAAGGAAAACTTCTGGCAACATCCTGTTGTCCAGCCTGGGTTGAAGCAGCAGAAAAACATATTGATAAAATGAGAGATTTTGTATCCTCAACAAAAACACCAATGTACTACACAGCTGAGACTGCAAAAAAATTATATCCTTATAATAAAATTGTCTTTATAGGGCCTTGTACGGCCAAAAAAAATGAAGCGCTGAGAGATTCATCAGTAGATTATGTACTCAATTTTGAAGAACTCGGAGCTTTTTTTATTGCCCGCGGAATAGATGTGAACGATTGCTCAGAAAAAGAGTTTGACAATAACACAGCAGGCTTTCAGGCCAGAGCATTTGCCGCTGCTGGAGGTGTTGCAGCCGCAGTAGAATCTAACCTTGATGCAGAAGTTCGTAAAGTTTTTAAACCTTTTGGGGTAGATGGGCTTTCACGTAAAAACATAAATCTTCTCAAAACGGCTGCAGCAGGTAAACTTCCTTATAATATGATAGAAGTAATGTCATGTGAGGGAGGTTGTATCTGCGGCCCCGGAGTTATTAGCAACCCTAAAATTGTCAAAAAAAAGCTTGATAAGTACAAAGAAGAAACTGCTTAATAGATTTTTAACATTTGAATCTTAAATGCTATTTTTCTTTTAATAAAGTTAATATAATGAATATAGGACTAATGACTAACATCATTATTCCTATATTTTTTTATCAAGGGTCTTTTTTTAATGTCTATTATTTTAATTTTCAAAATATTGACACTTGCATCATGCATTATCTCTTCAATCTTGGTTGTTTTAACTATTTCAAGAAGAAAAGAATCTTCTCCTTTAAAATATTATTTTTTATTGATGATAGCAATTTCAGTTTATTCAATAAGCTATTTATTTGAGATATCCATGCCACGCCTTGAATGGTCAATCTATTGTCTTAATTTTGAATACATTGGACTATCATGCATACCAATTTGCTGGATTCTAATAGCATGGTCTTACTCTCCATACGATATTGATAAAGATAAAAAAACAAAAAACTATCTATATTTACTATTCATTATTTCTTTGGTAGTAAGTCTTGCGGTATGGACAAATCCTCTTCACCATTTAATTTATAAAGATATTTCTTTGATAAAAACTCCTTATAATATAACAATACTCAAGTATGACAGAGCCTTTGGATTCTGGGTAGCAAATATTATGCTTGTAGCATTGTACCTTATAGG
>JAQQAK010000289.1 GCA_028527945.1 Spirochaetaceae bacterium | reverse complement strand
AAAACTGCTTTTTACTGTTATTTTGAGGATTTAATCCAAATTTCTTCAAGAAAGGAACGAATGGAAAAAGAATTATATCTTTTAAATATGTCATAGAAGCTGTACTTAGTTCTATTTCAGCAAGTTTTTTCTCTGGAATAGATTCAACATAATCTTTTACACGTTTTTCAGCAGCTTCTATAATTGCTGCTTTTTCACCAGTTTGTCCATATATTCCAACCATTTCTGAAAGACTTATAAAATCATAAAGTTTATCTTTTGATTTTTTATAAGATGATTTAACTATATACACACAGGCTGTTTCAAATATTTTTTGATCTAACCATAATTTTCTATAAAGTTTTTTTATTAAAAACGTGTAACTATATATTTCAAAAACCTTTTCAGCCATCTCTGTAGACAAGCTTCTTGTATCAAAAACAACAATACCATTCTTTTTTCTAATAATATATCTTTTTAATTCACGCAGCTTTTTATTAATTACAGCTTCTTCTATAGAACGACCACTAATCTTACAAAAAATAGTCATAATAATTTTTGAAAACCATCCAAGATTTTTTAATTCTTTTTCAACAAATTTTATTTTTTCTTTTTCTTTTGAAGCCTTTTCAAGATATTCTACCCCTATATTTTTAGGCTTCATACTATTATTAATTCTATTAAGAAGTTTCTTTCGCTCTTTATCTGATAGAGAATTTGAAAGTTCATGCAAAACACTATTTTCAGTCATAATTTGTTAATACCATCATCTAAAACTTTTTTATCAAAAAGCCACACCATAAAAAACAGAACATGACTTCAAAACGATTTTATCAACAAACTTCTTCTAAGGTCTCAATAAAGCATTTCAGGTATTTTAAAATTAGTAATTAGTTATTATTAAAATATCTCCTGAATGAACTTTTATCTCAAGCTCGTCTTTTATCGTCCTGTTGCTAATACTGTATTTTTCATGATTCAGCTTAAAATTTTTCAACTCCCATTTTAATCCGTTGCTGCTTACTTCCGCATTCTTTCCCAAACACGGGAATACCGATATATTCTGATTTTTTTCACACTCCATATAAAATGTATCAGAACATAGAATTATATGTTCAACAGCTGTATACCATTCTGAAGGTCTCAAATTGCTGCTGAACAATAAAACAATTGCTAATAAATGGTCTAAACGACCTTCTCCGCCTCCTACAAGAATGATATCTTCATATTCTTTATCCTTTAAAAACTTCACAGCCAATTCTGTATCTGTATAGTCTTTGTCTGATGGATAAGCAAGAATTTTACTTTTATCAAGTTCATTTAAATCATCCTTGTTGCTTATCGAATCCATATCACCTATAAAATAATCCGGCACAATTCCCATTCTTTTTGCAAGATCCCAGCCTGAGTCAGCAGCTACAAACATATCAGCATTCTTTATAACTTCTTCTACCTGATTAAACTCAGGCCCCAAGCCTCCGGTAAAAATAACAGCTTTCTTTTTTACCATATATGTTAATTATTCTCCTTTAAAATTCAGTTTTCAAGTTCTCATAATTTTTTTTAAAATTTTAACAATTTTTCTAAAGCAGTTTTTTTATATACCGAAATTGTATTTAGGAACAAGGATGTTCCATAAATAATCACGGAGGATTATATGATAATCAATCACAACATGAGCGCTTTAACCGCTCAAAGGTCAAACAAATTTAACAACCTTTCACTAGACAGTCACATGACAAAACTGTCTTCAGGCATGAGAATCAACAAAGCTGGCGATGACGCGTCAGGTCTTGCTGTTTCAGAAAAAATGCGTTCCCAGATAAGAGGTCTCCAAAGAGCTGAAAGAAACGCTGAAGATGGCATTTCTTTTATCCAGACAACTGAAGGTTATCTTAACGAAACAACAAGCATTCTTCAAAGACTCAGAGAGCTTTCTGTACAGTCTGCCAACGGTATTTACACTAATGAAGACAGAATGCAGATACAGGTTGAAGTTTCTCAGCTCATCGATGAAATCAACAGAATTTCTTCTCATGCTCAATTTAACGGTATGAACATGCTTACCGGACGTTTTGCAGAAGAAACAGGTGAAAATGTTGTTACAGCTAGTATGTGGCTTCATGTTGGTGCTAACGTAGATCAGAGAGAAAGAGTTTTTATCGGAACAATGACTGCTCAGGGTCTTGGACTTCAGAGCACGGCAACATCTTCAGACTCAGCTTCATTTATATCAATCTCAACACCAGATAAAGCTAATATATCTATAGCTATGATTGATAGTGCTCTAAAAAAGGTCAGCAAACAAAGAGCAGATCTTGGTGCTTACCAGAACAGACTTGAGTATGCGACAGAAGGACTTTCTGTTGGCGCTGAAAATCTTCAGGCATCAGAGTCTAGAATAAGGGATACTGATATGGCGGAAGAAATGGTTAATTACACAAAAGACCAGATTCTTTCACAGGCTTCTACAGCAATGCTTGCACAGGCTAACCAGAAAGGTCAGTCAGTACTTCAGCTTTTACAGTAGAATAAATTATTAGCATTCCAGTTCCAGTCCAGATAAAGTACCTGATACCATCCACTCTCTTTTTAGAGAGTGGTTTATCTTGACAACAGTCTTGGTATCCGTATTATATGCATAATGAATTTCAAGCTTGATAAAACATTAATAGAATTTTCAAAAATCTTCTTTAAAGCTGGATATTCCTGCTATCTTGTTGGTGGTGCTGTTAGAAATTTATATGCCGGACTACCTGTTTCGGACTACGATTTCACAACAAACGCACACCCTGAAACCATAATAAAGTTATTTAAAAGAGTTATCCCTACAGGGATTAAACATGGCACTGTTACAGTTCTTTTTCGCGACCTGAAGCTTGAAGTTACTACTTATAGAACTGACGGAGATTATTCTGATAACAGACGACCAGATAAAGTCGAGTTTACTTCTTCTATATTGGACGATCTAAAACGCCGTGATTTTACAATAAACTCAATGGCCTACGATCCGCTCACTAAAGAGCTTCTTGATCCTCATAACGGAAAATCTGACTTAAAAAATAAAAAAATCAGAGCTATTGGCAATCCTGCAGAACGTTTTCAGGAAGACGCACTTAGAATCATGAGAGCATGCCGCTTTGTAGCTCAATTGGGATTTTTTATAGAACCAGAGACTCTTTCAGGTATGAAGGAGAAATCTTCAAATCTAAAATCTGTTTCAGCAGAAAGAATTCGTGATGAAATTTTAAAAATCTTATCATCAAAGAAGCCTTCTTCAGCTTTTCATGTCATGGAAGAGACAGCTGTTTTAAAATTAATACTTCCGGAACTTTCCGATTGTCGCGGTATTGAGCAAAAAGGATATCATAACTTTGACGTTCTTGATCACTGCCTGTATTCCTGCGACGGAGCTCCACAAGACAATCTAACAGTACGTACAGCTGCTGCGTTACATGATATAGGCAAACCGATTGCACTTGGTCACGACGAGCTTGGTATTCCGACTTTTCATGGACATGAACTTGCTTCTGAAAGATTAAGTAAAAACATTTTAGAACGCCTTAAAGTTCCAAAAGCATTTGAAACAGATGTTCTACACTTAATCAAACACCATATGTTTAATTATCTACCAGAATGGTCTGACAGCGCTGTACGACGTTTTATAGCAAAAGTTGGTTATAATAACCTCAACAATCTTTTTCTCTTAAGAGTGGCCGATCAGTATGGTATGAATAATAAACCTGTAAATTCAATCAATTTATACGACTTTAAAAAACGTATTGAAGAAATACTAACCAAAGACCACGCGTTCTCAATTAAAGATCTTGATATCAATGGCAATATTTTAATTAATGATGCTTCAATCCCCAAAGGACCTGAAGTAGGAATTGTCCTCGATTATTTACTTGAAACGGTTTTAGATGATCCTTCACAAAATGTTGAAAAAAAATTAATTGAAATAGCTTCTAATTTTTATCAGACTCGTCTTTCGTAAGAGTTTCATAAGCTATGCCAGCAACTTTTTGCTCAGCTTCTTTCTTATTCTTACCTGTTCCAGGACCAAAAGTCATATCCTTTATAGCAACCTCTATCCAAAAAGTTCTATCATGATCTGGCCCGGTTTTCTTAACAAGATTATACTTGGGATAACTTTTATATTTTTTTTGTACGTATTCCTGAAGAAGCGTCTTATAGTCTTTTCTATGTTTGTTGGCTAAAACTTTTTCAATTTCAGGTACAAGATATTTTAAAATAAAACTCTGCGCATTTTTAAAGCCAGAATCAAGATAATAAGCTCCAAAAATAGCTTCCATACAATCAGCTAAAATAGCCTTCTTCTCACGTCCACCAGAATACTCTTCACCTTTACCAATGAGAATATAGTTATCGACCTTTATATTTTTCGCAATTGCAGCAAGACTATCTTCACTAACAACAAAAGATTTTATCCTGGCAAGTTCTCCTTCCGGCCGTTCAGACATTATCCTGAAAAGATAATCACTTACAACTAAACCAAGAACACTATCACCAAGAAATTCTAATTTTTCGTTATTATCAATGTCGCTTGCTGTTTCATTTGAAAAAGATCTGTGAGAAAAAGCAAGGTTCAGAAACTCAAGTTTTCTGAACCTTATACCTGCATGTTTTTCAAAAATTTGCAGCTCTTTCTTCCTTGCAGCATCTACTGAAGGTGTTTTTAAAGCTGGTATTTTTGGTAATAAAACCACAATATTCCGAACTTATTCTTGTACTGATTTAATAAAGTTTACAGCATCTCCAACTGTTTCAAACTCATTTGCTTTTTCATCAGGAATGGTGATTCCCATTTCTTCTTCGATTGCAT
>JAQQAK010000288.1 GCA_028527945.1 Spirochaetaceae bacterium | reverse complement strand
AATTATCAATATCTGAGATGGAACATATTTTTCACCAACTTTAACATACTTTGGATAATATGTTGTTCTCATTAGACGATTAGATAAACTGTAATCTTCTTCTTTTAAAACTATTGTCTCATCCATTCGAACCCATATTCTCAGTTTAGGGTAACTAACTTCATCATTAAGAGCTTTTAAGCTGAGAACATATGTTGAAAAATTACCAAGTTTGCCCTCTTTCCAACTTTCAACTTCATAATCTTCAGATATAGTAAGACTATCAATATCGGAGTTTTTGGCTTCTGAGTTCTGAATGTTTTCTTTAAGTGAAGAGTGCGTAAACTTGTGGCTTTCAGGATCATAAAACCATACGTTTTCATCAACTTTTAGATATCCCTGACCTTTCTGGTATTCTGGTTTTAATATTAAAAAAACAAATTGCTCTGTGGCGTCACGTCTAAACATTCGCCCCTGTGTAACTTCAGTCTCCTCATCAGGCTTCTGAGAAACTATTGTGTAAACGCATGAAAAATCAGAATCTGTAAAGCTTCCAAGCTCATCAATTTCCTTTAGCATTTTGTCAAAATCAGGCTCAGCGAAGGCTGAAACAGCAACAACAAGTAAAGTTAATATTAAAATATTTATCTTGCATATTTTATTTATGTTCATTTTATCCACCTTTAATTGGAAGTTCGTAAAGCGTCAGCCGGCTGTAGCTTAGCGGCCTTGTTTGAAGGGAAAAACGCTGCAAGCAGAGTAAGCGCGCTGACAATAACAAAATTTAAAAGCACCTGAGGTACTGATAGCTTAAATGTCATGTATCCGTTTTTCATAAGAATAAACGCGGCAGTATTCATTCCCCAATTTATCTGCATTAGTATAAACATTGTTATACCCGCAAGAATAAGTCCGGTAATAACCCCTAATAGGGCTATAAAAAATGCTTCATAAAGAAACAGTTTTCGAACTATCCCTTTCTGCATACCAACAGCTCTCATTGTTCCGATCTCTTTTGTACGCTCCATTAAAACCATTCTGAAAGTATTTGTAACACCTACCATTATTATAGCAAAAAGAACAAAAAGAATTATTAGAGCAGCCGTATTTAAAACATTTACAATCTGCTGAACCTCGCTCATAATATCATTCAATGTCATTAACTGAAAACGAAGACCTGTCCATTCTTGCTCATCCTGCTGTTTTAACATAGAGAGAATTTTATTTTCTTCTTCATTATTAGAACGCTCAAACATGTTAACCTTAGTTTTAAGATTTTCATAAAGAGCATCTGCGGTCTCATCAATAGTGTCCGGATCGTTTAGAAATATACCTAATGACATATATTCATCAGGCTGAAGGTTTAAAAGTTGATTAATATAATCAATGTTTGCGTAGGCTGTTGAACCGCCCATAAGACTTGAATCAATAAGTATTGCTGTAAGTACAAACTCACCAACATTCTGTTGGCCAGTATAAGTTTGACATTTCACAAGCATTCTGTCACCAATTTGAAGATTTAACTTATCCGCGGCCTTATCGCTTAAAATAATTCCCTGTGGCTCAGCCTGAAGATCTGCAAATGAACCTTCTTTAAGAACTATTCTATCTTTAAAGTATTCTTCAACATCCCAGTCCGCGCCGGTAACACTCTGATTAAGATCTTCTCCTTCAAAAATTAATACAGCAGAAAGATCTGACCTTTTTGTAAGATACTTCCAGTCTGTATTGGTTTCTTTAATAGCCTGCATAAGAATATCATCGTTTCTTACAAGTGAAAGAGTTTTACCGCTGTCAGTCTTTTCTTTACCTTCAATAAATATATGTCCAGCAAGCATATTAGAAAAATTCTCACTGACATTCTCTATAAAACTTCCTGTAAAACCATTTATCATAGTTATTATATAAATACCGAACGCAATTGCTGCCATAAGCAAAATAGTTCTTCTTTTTTGTCTTGTCAGATTTCTAAAAGCAATTTTAAGATCTCTCATTATTTCCCCAAACCTTTTTATCTATTCACTCATCATAGCTTTTATCGGCTGAACCTTTAAAGCAAGCCTTAACGGATATATATTTGCGATCATTGCGATAACTACAACAGTGAACCATGAACCTATTACTGAACCAAAGGAATAAACTGGTTTTAATACTGAACCAGCAAACAAAATTTCAAGGAACGCGTTAGAGGCTTCAATTCCTATAAGTTTAACTATAAAAAGAGTTATAACTCCGGCAATCATTCCTATCAGACCAAAAACCACAGAAATGGTTAATACTTCTATAGAAAACATTCTTCGTACAAAATTCTTATGAGCGCCAAGCGCCCGCATTGTGCCTATTTCAGCCGTTCTTTCAACTACATTTATAACCAAAGTATTAGTCATTATTATTATGGCCACAACAGCGACCAGTATTATTGCGACAATAAAGACTATTCTTATAACATCCGCTGTTGAAGAAAAAGGCCCGGCAGCAGCTTTCCAGTTATACGCATGAGCTTTAATTCCTTCTTCATTAAACCAGGCATTAAGCCTTGCTATAACACCAGCCGCGTCTCTTTGAGTCTTTGTTTTAACAAGAATATATTCCCATTTTTTTGATTGATGTTCTTCAGATTTAAGCTCTGTAGGCTTAGATTCTTCTGTTCCTGTATCAAGATCGATGATATCAAAAATATTTTCGTCGCTCATTTCAAAATCAAGCTCAGCTTCACCGCCAATAGAATCATTAGAAAACATTGTATCCATGCTAGAACTATCTAAAAGAGCAGTTTCATCATCAGAAAGAGCAACTTCACCCTGATTTCCAAGATTCATTCCTTTTAAAACTCTAAGTGTCTGAGCATCTATATATGTGATGTATTCAGCAGCTTCAGAATCATACTTCAAACCATAAATACCAACAATTGGAACTTCACGTATTTTAAAACCTGCAGACCCCATTGAAGTTATAAGGATTTTATCTCCGACATCAAGATCTCCACCAAATACTTCATTCATAGAATCTATATTTGACTGAGACATTAATACACCTTCTTCACCTGATGAAAGGTAATGTCCTTTTTCGATTTCAACATTTGAAAAAAGTTTTGGATATTCTTCAGGGTTTATGCCAAAAAGCATACCTACATAAGGCCCCTTATCATCATCTGAACCTTCAACACTAATAAGACCAAATCCAGAAATCTGGCTTGTATAACTTTCAACCTGAGAAATATCTTTAACATAATTTAAAACTTTCTCATAATCAGGAATAGAAGGTGTATCTTCAAAACCACCTGGTGACTGAACAGCAAAAATTGATATATCACTTTTTGTTATACCTGTAATCATTATATTTCCGGTATAATTATCAATAAATGCTCGCTCTATTCCAGTATCAATTGTATGAATAAGTGTATTACCTATTACAAGAATCATAACTCCAACAGCAATAATAATTCCTATAATGAGGCTCTTTGAACTATGCTGCCGCAAATTCCTAACGGCTATTCTGAATAATACTGGCATTATTCCGCGCCCCCAAAGGACTTAGGATTTTCTTGCCTGTAATTTTCGCTTATAAGTCCATCTTTTAGACGTATAATATGATCAGCCACGTCAACAACAGTAGGATCGTGAGTTGAAAAAATAAATGTTGTTCCAAGATCTCTGTTAATTTTCTTCATTAAACGTATGATAGCGTCACTTGTCACAGAATCAAGATTAGCAGTAGGCTCATCCGCAAGAACAATTTCAGGCTTGGTAACAAGTGCTCTTGCAATTGCTACACGCTGACGCTGCCCTCCAGAGAGTTCATTAGGTTTATGGTTCTTCCATGATTCAAGCTGAACCTCTTCTATGAGCATATCTATCCATTCTGATTTCTCAGCCTTTGTCATTTTACTTTTTCCAAGAAGAAGAGGAAATTCAATATTTTCATAAACATCAAGTACTGGTATCAAGTTAAAAGACTGAAAAATAAACCCAAGAACCTCATGCCTGAGAGTTGTTATTTGTTTATCGCTTAGTCCGCTTGTTTCTGTCTCATTTATTATGACTTTTCCGTTTGTAGGAATATCAATACAACCAATCATGTTAAGGATTGTAGATTTTCCACTACCGGAAGGTCCTGCTATAGAAATGAAATCTCCCTTGTTTATTTCAAAACTTACTCCCTTTACGGCATGTACTTCAGTTTTTCCGAGAGGATAAGTTTTATGAACGTCTTCAAGCTTAACAATAGCCAAAATATTCTCCTTTATTAATTACTAATATAAAAATAATTTAATTTATATATAGCGTCTACCATATAATATTAGTATACAGTTTTAAATTCAATTTATTCATCAAATTTATAGTTTCTTCACTAAACAAGGATTTTTTCCATGTTTCATGTTATAAAAAAGTATGAAAAACACTGGTATTATTTTTGATCATGATGGAACACTTGTAAACTCTATTGGCGCAGTTGCGGCAATGACAAATAAAACCTTAATAGAATTTGGATTTCCGGAATGTAATCTTGAACAGTTAAAACATGGAATGGTTTATCCTACAGTAGAAAGATTCATGTTTCACTCAGGTGAAAAACAAAGAAACAAATCAGAGCAAATGGCAAATCTATTTTATGAACTTCTTGAGAATGAGGGGATTAAATTAATGACTTTATATCCGGGAGTAATGGAAAGTCTTTCAAAGCTTGTTTCAAATGGGGTAGCTGTAGGTATGGTAAGTAATAACAAAGGCCAACTTATAAGAAAAGCCGCAGCCTATCTTAATTATAACCAATACCTTACAGTTATAATTGGAGAAGAAGACACAAAAAAAACGAAACCTGCTCCAGATGGCCTCCTTCAGGCATGTGCCGGCCTTGGATTACCCCCAGAAGATTGCTGGTACATAGGTGATGCGGTCTGTGATATGGAAGCAGCTCAAGCTGCTGGCCTAAAGAGCGGCCTTGTTACCTGGGGAACTCATTCAGTAGAAGAAATAACAAAACTTAATCCTGACATGATAATAAGAAGCATGAAAGATCTTTTAATCAATTTATAATATAGCCTCTCCCTAAACCTTAATTAAGGTATAATTAGGCAAAATGTAGTGAGGAATTATATTAAATTTAAAAACTATAAAATAAAATGTTATATTTTGTTATATTTCTTGATACGCCTATTTCTTCGACAACAAACAAAGTTCTACAACAAAGGGTCCATATTTAGTATTAAATGGAACTCCAATTATTGGTATTCTTTGCGGCCAGGCAATCAAATGGTTTTCTCCTAAAACTGTGTACGGAGGAGTAATACTAATACTGTATTGTCCCAGTTCTGTTGAAGCTTGTGATGAAATCATATTAACAAGTTCACAGATTAGTCCGTCTAAAATTTCAGGACGTTCTTCTTCTACTTCTATTGTAAGACCAGTTTGCGCAAGAAGTTTTTCCGCCAAAAAGTTTGTAAGCCGGAGAGCGACTATTCCAGAGCTTTCTCCTTCAAGTTCTGCAATACCGGTAACCTCCCACCGATGATTGCTAATTGGATTTCCGATATAAGGCTTACCATAATCTGGAAGAAAATAGAGCATGTCTCTAAAAACATTCATTGTGCAATTTAGAAAAGGATTAACTATCTTCGCGTCTACAAAAACGGGTGGCATTTCTAGCTTGTTGCTCATAAACGAATTATAGCATCTCAGTTCTTAATAGTAAAATATTGTCAGAAAGTTTTTTCAAAAAATTATCTCAACTCATCGCAGACTCTAAACAGTTCTGGTAAGAGCTGTTTTTTCCTTGATAGAACTCCAGGTAAATCGAAAAGATTTTCATCAAGCTTTTTATAAATAAGCTTATTCTCGGCTTCTATACAATTGGCAGATATCAGCAGAGAGTTTTCTTTAATAACATCTGTAATTAATAACATAGCCCAATCTATATTCTTTTTTCTGCAAGTTACCAATAACTCATCGATTATAGTATTCTTTAGCTCCTCTATTCCACTAAATGTTATGACCTCTACCTGCCCGACGCCAAAAGCAAAACCTTTCATATCATAACTCTTAAAATCGCCATTTATTAAATCTTTCGCGGAAGTCTTTGTTAAAACTGCAGAATTAGCAAGAAGTTCTTTACCATAATTTTCTACTGAAATACCGCATATTTTTGAAAGTTTTTCAGCGGCAACCCTATCTACTGCCGTAGTTGTAGGAGATTTTAGAATTACTGTGTCTGAAAGAATACCGGATAAAAGCAATAGCCCGGTTTTGGAATCAATCTTAATTCCTGAGGCTTCAAAATGGTTAAAGACTATTGTACATGTACTGCCAACAGGTCTGATATTCATATAGATTGGAGTTTTTGTAGGCTGAGGAGAAACTCTATGGTGATCTATTATTTCAATTATATCTGATTGTTCCGCTCCAGGAACAGATTGAGAAATTTCATTGTGATCTACCAATACAAGTTTTTTCTTAGGTTTTTCTATAAAACATCTTCTTGTAACAACACCCAAAAAATTATCATCTTTAAAAACAGGCAATCCTCTATAGCGGGAATTAACCAATAATTCTTTAGCCTCATCAAAACTACTTTCAGCAGGAATAATTTCAGGTTCTGTATTCATTATATCTTTTACAGGAGCGCTAAGCCGCAATAGTCGTATTGTTTCAGCTGTATCAGTTTCTGAAATATATACTG
>JAQQAK010000287.1 GCA_028527945.1 Spirochaetaceae bacterium | reverse complement strand
CCATTTTTTGCTTTATTTCATAATCTTGCTCTGGATATTTTCTTAATAAATGGTCTACTAACATATATCAACCTTATTGAGAATTAATTCTTCTTCGCCGGAACAAAAATGAAGCCAGCCATGAAGTTTGCAATAATAACTTTTTTAAAAAACTATAATATTCTGTAGCTACAATTAAAATCTTTTAATAATAGAGCCTTAATATTTATAAATAAAGTATTTGGTCTGGATTTTGATTTCCAAGATCCATGCAACTAAACCTGCACCTCCTTTATTTCACCTAACTCAAGCCTTAACTGGGCAATCCTTAAATGTGTTAACATTCTCTTAAAATTTACAATTGAGTCCCTAACGGCCTTTACTTGTATAGGCTATTAGACTATAATCCTTTTTCCTTATTATCAAGCCCCATAACCTTACAATTCAGAACTATTTGCCTAAGAACTATACTACTAAGCTCCTTAAATAGATATCAAAGCTCATGGCTGCACAATAGAAAGCTTCCCCGAAATCTTTCCTCTCAGAGGGCACATTGTAAGTTTCTGATGGAGATGTCTTATGAATGGAGCTACCATTAATTTACCTTTATGTTATCATTATTATGATAACAGGAGTTTGATATGCCAATTATAAGACCAATTTCAGATCTTCGTAATAATTTTACAAGTATCTCAGAAGCCGTTCATTCTGATGAACAACCAATCTTTCTTACAAAGAATGGCAATGGCGATATGGTTGTTATGTCAATCGAGTATTATGAAAAACAACTTGCCAGAATTGAACTTTATCAAAAACTTAACGAAGCCCGTGAAGAGATTCAAAATGGTGCAATCGGTAAAGATGCCAGGAATGTATTAAAGGGATTGATGAGCACATGAGTTCTTTCAAATATGAAGTTCTTATTTATTCTATCACAGAAATAGATTTGCTTGATATAAAGGACTATTTGAGAGTGAGTTGTGTACATCACCCAATAATCTTTTCCAGAAAATGCATGATACCATTGATATCCTTGAACGTAATTCCTTGGCCTTCTCATTATCAAAAGATCCTTATCTTGAACAACTTGGATAAGAGTATAACTCTTATAGATAATTATCTCCTTTCAATCAGGATTCCACGGGATTCACTGTTACTTTTATATTAGAGATTCCCAGTATTCTTTAGACTCAGCTTTCCAATAACAGAGGCTATGATAATTACGAACATTCCCACTATCACCTGTGGGTGAACATCACCTTTGTGAATGAGAGAAACAAGCAGTACAGCCAATGGTGTCGTCAGATAACTCAAGTATCCAATAACAACAAGATTACCTCCTTTCAAGGCCTTATTCCATAGATAAAAAGAAAGCCCCAGAGGGATAGTGCCAAGGTAAATAGCAGACATAATAGCTTTTGCTGAAGGTATCGAGTGGGGGAGTGTAAACAGGAACAATAATAGAGATAAAAAGGCTGCAACAATTGTGAATTCAGTAATAGTATCCTTTTCCTGTTTTATTGTTCCCAGAGCTACTGAAAAGCTTGACCATATCAATCCGCAGAGAAGAGCCAAAAGATACCCGGGCAAATACTCTGCTCCAAAACTCAAACCCTTACCAGCTGTTATAACAAGAACAATGCCTCCCATACCGGCAAGAGCCGTCAACACTATCTTTATATTCAATCGGCGAAATTCAAGTAATGATGAAAAGATTACGATCCAGAATGACCATGTTGTTGTAAGGATTGCCCCTTCTGTAAGAGAAGAATGATCTAAAGCCAGATAATAGACATAGTGATAAATGAATATCCCCCAAATGCCTAAAAGAGTAATTTTCATCTTTGGAAATGATATCTTCATAGATTTTTCCCTGAAAGCTTTCATTATGTACAAAAAGATAGCAGAGCTTGAAAAGCTGTAAAACATCAGCTCTTCTGTAGAAAGACTTTCAAGTCCTGAACCAGTTGCGACAGGAAGACTTGCCCAGCAGAGGATTGCTCCCATGGCATATAGATAATTTTTCACGATTCCTCCCTATTACTCATCATTCACAATTATTCATATAGAACGAGAAGAATCTTGAATGAAATTGACATGAGTAAGATCTGAGCTATCTTTTTTTCAGAAGATATTCTCCTGGAGAGAGGCCGTAGCGAGTTATGAAGTTACGAGTGAGGTGACTTTGGTCGGAAAATCCTGTTGATAATGCAGTATCAAGTATCGACTTGCCTTCATTTAATAGCTGCTTTGCTTTTTCTAGTCGGATCTGTGTAAGGTAAGCATGCGCTGTCAGACCTGTATGGTTCTTGAATAGTCTTATTATATGAAATGAAGAACAACCGACAAGCTCTTCCAGTTCTTTTAGGCTTATCTGGCGATCGGTATTTTCATGGAAATACTCCAGAATGGTATTGATCCGCCTATCATTCCAATGTTGTGATTGGAATTTATCATCATAAGGATCGTTAAGATTGAAAAGTTGAGAAAAACAGAAGAGGATGTTTTCTTCCATTTTCAGAATATCATTTTGAAACAAGATAGAGTTATGGAGATATATAAAATTCTTCCACAGGTCTTTATTTTCAATAACAGTTGTTCTTAACTGCATATTCTTCTTTTCCAACCTGGAAAATACTCCAGAAAGAAAATCTTCCGAAAAATAAAAGCTCCTGAGGTGTCTGGATAATGAATCACAGGAACTGTTCTCATGTACAATTCCAGGTTCAATAATACCTATATTACCCGGCTGCAGAGTTGCTTTCTGTTTATTTACAGAGAAATCTTCTCCTCCGGAAGAATTGAGCCAGAGAACATAACCATCATGTATATGTCTGGAAAATGATTTTTGTCCATTACAGGATAAGACTTCCAGTCCAGTGAAACTCTCCAAGGGTGGTATTTTATATTTAATGCTGGAGTTTTCTCTCATGCACTAATAGTACTGATAATATTTCTGGAAATCAATGAATCTCAACTGCTGTTTATTCGCCGGGAAGGTTTAATATCCCGCAGTTCTACTGCGGAATCTTCTATTTGGAAAGAGTATTTTTGTGTTGGGTATGAAACCTGACCGTCTAAACCCATTCCTTGCAGAACCAACCATACTTCGGAGCTCTGCTCCGGAGTGGTTGATTGAACAATGTAGATCCCAGAGGCTCTTTATATGCGGAATAGAAACAAGCTTTTATAAACCGTTACCTCAAAAATCTGCCTGAGACAAATTATCTTTGCCATAAAAAATGTAAGATATCAGAAACAGTTTGCCAATTTGCAGTAATAACGGTAAAATAAAAAAAGTAATGGAACCGATATTTTCTGGACAGTACTACTACAATGCAAGATGGTACATTGCCGAACTGTACGAGAGTACAGTTCATATAATCCTTCCTAACAATGCCAAGCTCAAAGAGCTTGATTCCTCTAATATCGGCAGATTCACTACTGAAGACCCAATACGCGACGGCCTAAACTGGTATGCTTATGCTAATAATAATCCGCTTGTCTATGTAGATCCAACTGGGTTAGATGCATTCCATACAGGAAAGAATAAATGTTGGAGTCATGATGCTCCTCAATATAAATGGCCTAAATATACTGATAATTTAGACAAGTGGGATAACTTAATAGGTTTTGATATACATGCAACAAAATTTCAATTAAAAAAATATGATGTAAGACTATGGAAAGGTGACTATACAAAGTTTGGAAAGTTTGATTATCCATGGGGATCTGGGGGCGAGATCGGATTATATGGTAAAGACGGTAAATCGTTATCTGTTGAGAAATTAAAAGATTTAGGAATTAAAAGTACAACAATGAATCTTTATGACAAAAAAAGTGGAGAACTTATTGCAGGTTGGACTGAAGGTTCTGGTGGAAAAGACCCTAGTGGTTGGACAACTGCATTTAATTCTAAAAAAGATTTAAATAAAGAAGATGTATATACGGATAATATTATTGAGTTTAAAAACTCAGATCTATCTATAGATTTTTATAATCAAGCATCTAAAAAAACTAAAGCAGCAATAGGTTATCCACAAAATAAAGGTGTACCTATAAATGTTCTCCCCATAGATCAAGATAATCCCAATGTTGTGACCATTCGTTGGGGAGTTAATGAAGAATGAAAATCAAAGATATATTTATGCTTTTTCTAATTATTTTAATGTTTACTTCGTGTGGGGCTGAAAGTAAAAATATAAATTCTGAAAATAATTCAAGAAAAGGTGGTTTGATAAGAGTCTTCCTCTGGCCAATAAGAACTGGTAAAACAATATTTATAACAAAAGACAAGAAGTTTGCAAAAGAATTATATATTGCTGTAAATGCAGCTCAGGATGGATATGATGATCAAAAATTAAAGGAACTTATAAAATACAATAATTTAGATCTTAACTTTTGCATTGGTGATTCTGGTTGGATAGATTCCAATCCTTTAGATGTTGTTGCTCAAAGTTTTTTTGCATTACATGTTCAAGAAAGATTGGGTATGACAATTCCTTCTCCACCATCTGATGTTAACACATTAAATATATTAGTAAATGCAAATGCTGATATAGACAGACGACCATATATATGGCATCGAGTATATCTCTATGACAATAAAATTCTTAAAAGCGTAATATCCCAAGGTAAGGTGGATGGTTTATCTGTTAATTCAGAGGAAATGAAAAAAAGGATTAATGATTATGTAGATGATTCAAACATATTATTGGAAGCATTTATAGAAGCTGGAGCAGATCCAGATAAGAAAGGTCACCCTTATCCATATGATTGGGCAAAAACGAAAGGACGTATGACTGACGAAGAAGCTAATAAGTATTTTGAACAGGGCAGTCGTCCCATTAATATAGCAATCGAAAAAGGTATAGTATGGGAAAGTCAGGTAGATTTGCTTTTAAAATATGTAAAACTTGATGAAGAATCATTGAAGGCCGCAGAACGTTCAAATGACCCTGAAATGATTGAAAAAATCAACAGGCTATGGATTGAGCAACAAAATAAAAACTAACATTCCGCCGGAATAAGTCTTTGAAGCTGTCTAAGACTGTGAGAGCCTGTCAGAATCTTGCTTGTAATCATGCCTTATCATTGTCTCTATCAATAAATTGCGCCTAGTCTCTGTATACTAATAGACAAAAAAAAGGAATCACTACTTCGTAGCAATTCCTTTTTTGGGCCCACTAGGACTTGAACCTAGGACAACCTGATTATGAGTCAGGGACTCTAACCAACTGAGCTATAGGCCCTTTAAATGGTTTGCATATAAAACCATATTGTCAGATTTTTGTCAATAAGTGCTCAATCATTCGCATCAAATAATTTAAGAGAGTTATTTTAATATCCAAACATGACTATTCAGATAAGGAGAGTTTATAATTTAATAAATCAAACCTATACTTATTTTGTTTTTTGTGTTGTGGCAAGTCTAAAAAAAATATGCTTTACAGATTATTAATCTGGATTATATACTTAGAGCGTATTTTTTAGTTTAGTTTTGAGAGAGCTTTTATACTGATTTTATAAGAATTGTTCTATTTGTTTGGTTGGATGAAACAACCAACTTAAAGTTAGCTTTGTTGACGTAATTTTTTTATAATTGCGACTTTCATTAACATATCTAATTGCTAATAAAAAAGTGAAAAAAATAGTTAAAAAGAGAATTTTAATAATTAAGATTTTCTAAAAATATCATTTTTGTTTCCATTGTCAAAATGGAATAGGAGGAATTAAAATGAAGAAATTATCTTTAGCGCTTGTCCTGGTTCTGCTTATGGTTGGTGCTGTGTTTGCTGGAGGACAGCAGGAAGCTGCTGCACCTGAAGAGACTCAGAGCGGAACATCCGCCAGTGGATTGGCATATTCAGGAGACCTTGAAATTATGCATTTTTCTACTTCAGAAGAAGCTGAAGGAAACGGCGGGTCTGATGGAATGAGAACCATGCTCATGGAATGGAATGAGGCTGAAGGAAAGATTAATCTGGTTCAAAACATACTCGCAAATGATGAGTATAAAAAGCAGATTGCAGTTTTAGCTGCAGCAGACGATCTACCAGATGTGTTTCTTCTTCAGGGAATGAATACCAAGGGCTGGGCAGAGCAGGGACTTATTCTTGATTTAAGCGAAATCGTTAAAGAATCTCCATATGATGGTCAATATGATAATAGCAAATTTTATCCATTCGTATCTGAAGGTAAAACTTATGGTTTTCCGGTACTAACTGGAGGAACATGTTGTGTTGTTGTTTATGACGCAAAAGCATGGAAAGAAGCTGGTTATGATAGTTTTCCTGATAATTGGGAAGATGTTAAAAAAGCAAGCGAATATTTTAAGAGCAAAGGAATGGATACTATAGCTTTTGGAAATAGTGGAAAATGGCAGATCAATTCTTGTTTTCTCTCAACTATTGGAAACAGATTTACCGGACACGATTGGTTCCATTCTCTTATAGAGAAAAAAGGTGCAGCTTTTACTGATAAACCATTTGTTGACGCTTTAAAATTTACTCAGGATATTTTTGCTTCAGGTGTGTTTAATCCTGATTTTAATGCTGTAAATAATGAAGAAGCAAGAGAATATTACATAGCTGGTGATGCAGCTGCTTTTGTTGGCGGAAACTGGGAT